>JBAZLE010000042.1:0-13817 GCA_041650455.1 Thermoplasmatota archaeon
TCTCTATTATCAGGGCATTTGATTCACCCACAAAAAAAGAAGTGTTTATGGAGATATCAAAAGACTGGATTCCAAGCAGCCTTATCCAGGACAAGTTTGGAGAGGACGGTCAGGACGCCCTGGAATTCTTCGACAAGATGAAACTTGCGGAAACAAAATGGACCACACCTGAGGAGGGTATCGACGGGAAACCACAAAAGATGTACCGCTCCTTTTACTCCCTGTTCAACATCAACATCTCCTGTCCGGTCAACGAAATCAGTGAGATTTTTAACGTATCCTCCTTAAATGATTTTCAATTCAAAAAACTTGAGGAAGACATCTACGACTTCATCGGCGATTCAGGAACCTTCGCTAACAAGGTCTCGGAGAAATTCGGCATCTCCAACACCGCCCTCAAAGCACTCGTCAAACGATCCAATAAATTCCATTACACCGGGCTGAAAATCACACGGACCCCGCTTCGTCCAGAAAGCACGTAATTATTTTTTCATAAGCGTTTTAAGCCGTTGAATGTTACCAGCCCCAATGGAGTATCTTATCATCATTCAAGCCCTCTGGATAGTGATCCCAATCTATGTTGCGAACGCCAGCGCCGTCATCGTCGGCGGGGGGACCCCGATTGATCTTGGGAAAACCTGGAAGGATGGGCGCCGGGTCCTGGGCGATGGGAAAACCTGGCGGGGGCTCTTTGCAGGAACCTTCCTTGGGATGACCGCAGGCTTTGGCCTGGCAGTCGCCGCCTCGTACATTTCAGCTAGTTCCTATAGCTTTTTAGCATTGACGAATTTCGAAGGATTCCCGCTGATGATCCCGCTTCTGTTCTCTCTGTGTTTCGGAGCGTTGCTGGGGGATGTCATCGAAAGCTTCTTCAAACGACGCATTGGCAAGGACCGCGGGCAGGATTGGATTCCCTTTGACCAGCTTGATTTCATGGTTGGGGCACTGCTCTTCAGTTTTTTGACCAGTGAGATCCTCTCCGTTCTGCAGTTGACCAACGATCATTGGTTTTTTGTCCATATCACCAGTTGGCATATCCTGGTTCTCCTCCTGGTGACACCGTTCATCCATATCAGTGCGAATGTCCTCTTCCGGAGGATGAAGAAGAAACCAGCAAAAAATTTAAGAGTATGATGAGAATCTCTTTATATTCTTACTTTTGGCGGGAGTATGCATACTCAGAAATCATCTCAGAAAAAACCATCGGATGAATCCAGGACTATTACGATGAACCGGGCGTTGAAGGAATGGCTTTCCGCAGAAGAACAGGCAACCATCCAAGAGACGCTCCATGCGCGAGTGACGGATAAGAAACCACAAGGGAAATGTGTCATCTGCCGGGTGCATCCAGCAAAAGCGATCTGCATCAAATGTGGAGATGCGGTGTGCAGCTCCTGTTATTTCACCCTGGTTGGGTTATGTCAGAATTGCCTCTCGAGAGAGACGATGGAGAAATGGAAAAATAAAAAAACGGATTGGAAAAAAATCCTTGATGTTGACTGGGTGGATTAGAGTTTTTTCTCTCTTTTCAGACGCTCCCCTTCTAACGATAATGCAAGCATGGCGCGGGCTGCTCTCCACGACGAGGGGTAGATAGGGACGCCAACCGCTTTGAGGTCAAGGACCAAGTCTTCGAATTCTTTTCCTCCGACCCAGCAGCCAAGGATGGGCTTTTCATATTCATGATGAAGCCGCTGTTGATGAACCATTTTTAAAATAGCGCCTGCATACTCTCTGGGTCGTGCATACCCCGCATGAACGGATGCGACGATGATCCCGTCGATATGTTCGTCTTCCAGCAGTGCTCGGGTGGATGACCAGTAACGGTAAAACCCTGCGTCTGCGACTAGATCGACGGGGTTGTTTGGTTTGACGAGCCCGGGAACAATCTTTTCGATTTTTTTGAAGGTCTTTGGAGATAATTTTGGGACGACCAGACCATTTGCCTCGCAGGCGTCGGTGAGAAGAATCCCCAGTCCACCACCATTGGTGATAATGCCAATACGGTTTCCTCGCGCTGCAGGTTGTCCGGCAAGGGCTCGTGCCATGTCGAACAACTCCACGAGATCTCGACATCGGATCCCCCCTGCTTGTTTGATGGCGGCACTGTACAGTTCGTCGCTTCCTGCCATCGAACCGGTATGGGATGCGGTCGCCCGGGCACCCGCAGTGCTTCTCCCTGCTTTGACAACCAAGATTGGTTTGTCGCATGCTTTGATGCTGTTCATGAAGTCTCGGCCGTGTCGGATCCCTTCGATGTAGAGCCCGATGACCTTTGTCTCAGGGTCTTGGCTAAAGTAATCGACGAGGTCATCATCGTCGATGTCGAGTTTGTTTCCCACGCCGATGATTTTAGATAGTCCGACGAACTCGTTGTTCGCCAGATAAATCATCCCCATACCCAGTGCTCCGCTTTGGCTGATGAGGGCAAGGTTTCCTTTTCGTGGCATGCCGAAGACAAAGGAGACATCGAGGTTGTCTGATGCGTTTTTGTACCCCATGGTGTTTGGACCAAGGACCCGGATCCCGGTCCCCTTGAGCAGTGTTTTTATGGCTTCTTCTCCCTCATGATTTCCGATTTCGCTAAATCCTGAGGTGATAATGATGATCCATTTGACCTTTTTTTTCATACAATCCTGTATGATTTGGAGTACGAGGGGTGCGGGTACTGCGATCATCACGAGGTCAACTGGACCGGGGATATCGGTGACTGTTTTGTAGCAGGGTAACCCAAGGATGGTGTCTTCGTTGGGGTTGACTGGATAGAGTTTGCAGGGGTAATCGGAGATGAGGATGTTTTTCAATGATGCATGTCCAATTTTTGTCGGGTTTTTTGACGCCCCGACGACCGCGATGCTTTTCGGTTTGAAAAAGGTCTGCAGTGTTTGTTTCATATCATCGTTCCCTCGTTTTGTTTTGTTTTTTTTTCAGGCATTTGTTTGGCGTTACTTAAACATACTGAAATATCCTATATATCCTATTGAATATCTTTTTATATATATTTTTTCATGAGCTCAATAATCTCAGCACTCGATCCAGCCGCCCGGTACTCCTCCAACGGTTCTTTGTTCAACTCCAAAAACCGATGACCCCACGTATAGATCCCCAGGATCTCTGTTGCCTGCGTCACCTCATCAAGGATGTATAACGCTGCTGCGAACGCCTCCAGCGTGCTTAACTGAAACGGCTTCCCATAATTCACTGGATTGGCCGCCAGCAGAAACGGCAGCGCCCGAGGCGTCAATCGCACCTGCAGCATCTGAAACGTCTGCTCCGCGGTCTTCCAGGAGCAATCCAACGCGACAAGACCACAGCGCTGGGCGACCGCGCGATCCTCACACGACAGGCTTTTCTCTGCGAACGGGTCAAGCAGAACCGCATGGGACGGTATTCGTCTGATATTTTTTTGCAGGGTCGCAAACCCGAACCTGGCTAATTTCTTCGCGGTGCACTTTTTCGGGTCATCCTCGTTGGCGTGGTACACGACGAGCCGCGGCGGTTGTTTCATTTAAACACCCTCACGTCCAATACGACATGATCGATCTGCGGGGCATACGATTTCACCCGCGTAACCTTGAGGAGATCCACCTGGCAGCTGCAGGATGATGCCGCTTGGTTGAGATGCGTCAGAGGCTGCTGAGGAATCGCTTCCACCGGCGTCAGCGCATGATAATGAAGAACACCCGTATGATCCTTCAGACACTCGAACGCGACCGGTAGATACGCCTGCGGCCTGTGGAGGTACCCCAGGATCACCCGATCTGCGCAGTCTTTCGGTGCGATGTGTCGATTATCACCCAACCGTGGTTCAACCATGCTGCTGACATGATTCAACACCACGTTTGCACAGAGATACTCAAACGCAACCGGGTTGATCTCACAGGCAACGATGTTTTTTGGTTTGCTGTACACCGCGATCGGCAGCGTGAAATATCCGATCCCTGCAAAGAGATCCACCACGGTTTCCTTCGGATTGGAAATCCCAGCCATCCGTCGTCGCTCCGCCATGTTCCCTGAAGAAAACATGATCTTCTGCGGGTCCACCTTGAAACGAATCCCGTTCTCAACATGGATAGTTTCGGTGATCGGCGAACCAAAAATCACCTCAACAACAGGCTTCCGGTACACCCCGGCAATCCCGCTCAGCTCATTCAACGAAGTCGTACAACCCAGAACATCCGCATACACCTTTCCGATAGTCTCTTTATACGGACTTAACTCCTCTGGGACTTTGAGCGTCACCACCGTTCCGATCTTTTCCCACTTCCGCGGAAGATGACATACCAGCGGGGACGGAATCAACGATGAGACTGTTTTTTCGATACTGCTGAACGGCGTTTTTCCCATGATATCCTCTTACATCCCATCCCCCTATAAAACTTCATCCCTCCCCGTTCCAACAACTCTATGTACTCACCATGGTATTCGCAGAATGGATGGCACAGTTATTTCCTTATCCACCACGGCAAAACCAAAACGAAATCATGCAGCAGATCACAGAAGCCCTCCGACAACGCAGGCAGCTGGTCTTCGAATCCGGCACAGGCTCGGGGAAAACCGTTTGTGTTCTTGCCGCAGCACTGACCTATGCCTTGGAGCATCAGAAAAAAATCATCTACACCACACGGACGAACGCACAACAACAACAAGTGATCCATGAGCTTCGTGCGATACAACACAAATCCAAGGAGAATCGGATATACGGTGTCGGGATGCAAGGCCGGGGGAACATGTGCTTACTCGCACGGGACAACCCTGAGATCCAGAATGGGAACGCCGAGGAACTCTCACGGTTCTGCTCCTATCAAAAAAAACTCGCAGTCTCAGAGAAGAGAAAAGGATGCGGGTACTATCGCTGCTTCCTTGGGGAGAAAGACCGAGTGGAACGCCTGATGCAGTGGGCACGGAACCATCTGCCGACCGCAGAGGAATTCACCGAGGCTTGCGAAAAACAGGCAGTCTGCCCCTACGAGATCAATAAACTCATGGTCCATGACGCCTTAGTCGTCGTCGTCCCCTACGTCTACGTGTTTGACAAATCGATTCGCATCAAGCTGTTCGACTGGCTCTCCATCTCAGAAGAGGATGTCATCCTCATCGTTGACGAAGCACATAACCTGCCGGATTATCTCCGTGAACTCTTCTCAGCGGAACTCAGCACCTGGATGCTCAACAGCTGCCTAACCGAAGCAGAACAGTACGGGAACCCCTCGCTTGCAGACGGCAGGATCTCTGTGACTGCTTTTTGTAAAGAACTCCTGGAGATCATCATGGTCCTGCGAGACACGTACGTCTATGGAGTACTGGAGGGAGGGATCCGAGCGATTAACCCAGAGAAAACCGACGCGCTCATCCCCTCGCATGAGCTGGAAGTCGAACTCCTCTCACGGTTAAAAACCACGAGTAAGACCCTGCGGGATATCATCAGCGACCTGTACGCCTATGGCGAAAAAATCCAGGAATATAAACAAAAAGACGGCAAACTCCCTCGCTCGTATCTGCACAACCTTGGGGCGTTCCTGAGTTTTTGGACGACCGTAGAAATGGATCAATACATCAAGCTCATCGTCGATACCGGCCAAGGGCGAAACCCGCGGGTAGAAGCCTATTGCCTCGACCCGTCGATCGGCACCGACATCCTCAGAGAGGTCCACTGCAGCATCCATATGTCTGGGACACTGGAACCTTTAGATGAATACCGTGACTCCCTGGGCCTTCCTCTGGAAACCCGTATCGGGGTGTACCCCTCCCCTTTCCCCCCTGAGAACCGGAAGATATTTTTTGTCAGCGATGTCACGACACGCTACGACGAGCTGATGAAAGATAAATCCATCATTCCCCAGATGTGGAAATACGTCAGTGGCATCTGTAATAGGTTCGAGAAAAACACCATGGTCTCCTTCCCTAGTTATAACACCCTGTCGATGTTTCAAAAGAATGGCTATTTCGCGGAAATCCAACGCTGCCTGTATGTCGAAGAGCAACGGATGACACAATCAGAACTGATGAATCTCGTCACGGAGTTTAAATCCTGCGGGGATGGAACGGGGAATACTGCTGCGCTTTTTACGGTCATGGGCGGACGTATCAGCGAAGGGATGGATTTCCCTGCGGAACAACTCGAGATCGCGGTGATCGTCGGCATCCCCTATCCGAAACCCACTGCACGACAACGAGGCTTGCAGACCTATTACGATGCCAAGTTCGGGAAAGGATGGGAATACACCGTACAAGCACCCGCGGCACGCAAAATGTTGCAGGCCATTGGCCGCTTGATACGCAATGAGAACGATCGAGGCGTCGCGGTGATCCTGGATAAACGAGCATCACGGTTTCATCAATACATAAAAGAACTGCAGGAATCAAAAGAGTTACTTTCTGATATGAATCGTTTTATGAATCAACAAAGCAGTTCAAAAAAGTAGGAATTGCTTTAAAACATCATGATATTCGGTATATCATTCACAGAAACAGATGAGGTGATCCGGGGGTGGAACCAAGGAAACCTGCGAAACTAATACTTGAGGACGGCTCTGTTTTCTCTGGATATTCCTTCGGCGCGTCTTGTCCGGGTAGTGGAGAGGTGGTCTTCAACACCGGAATGGTCGGCTACCCGGAGACCCTGACTGATCCGTCCTACAAAGGACAGATCATCACTCTGACGTACCCTCTGATCGGTAACTATGGTGTTCCTGGAACGGAGACAGAAAACGGGTTATTACGATTTTTTGAATCTGAAAGAGTACAGGTCGAAGGAATTGTCATATCAGACTACTCAGAGCGATACCATCATTGGAACGCAAAGAAATCACTCTCCGACTGGCTCCAAGAATTCGACGTTCCAGGTATTTATGGGGTGGACACCAGGGCAATTACAAAAAAATTACGAACACAAGGCACCCTCCTAGGCAAAATAGTCCATGACCATCAAAGGAAAACCTTCTCTGACCCCAACAAAGACAATCTCGCTCCGACCGTCAGTATCGCAGCCCCGATTACCTACCAAAAGGGGAAACAAACCATCCTCCTTGTTGACTGCGGGGCAAAAAATAGCCTTATTCAAGCGTTTTTGAAACGAAACTTCACCGTGAAACGTGTCCCCTGGGATCACGATTTTTCCAGAGAAGTCGCGGATGGGATCGTCGTATCAAATGGTCCAGGGGACCCAAAAAAATGTAAAGAAACAATCACCCAGGTGGCTAACGCCCTGACCAGAGATACCCCGATTCTTGGGATTTGCCTAGGCTCTCAAATCCTTGGACTGGCCGCTGGGGCTAATACCTACAAACTTAAATATGGTCATCGAAGTCAGAATCAACCATGTAGAGAAGTGGGAACAAACCGATGTTACATCACTCCTCAGAACCATGGATACGCAATAGACGCAGATACCTTACCAGAGGACTGGCGGGAATGGTTCTACAATGGAAATGATCAGACGAACGAAGGAATAAAACACATCTCCAAACCATTCTTCGGAGCCCAATTTCACCCAGAAGCATCCCCTGGACCTGATGACACCGAGTTTTTATTTGACCTGTTCGTGAGAGCGATGAAATGATTCGTCAAAAGAAACCAACCTGGAGAAAAATTCTGCTCCTCGGCTCGGGTGCCATTCGCATCGGACAAGCAGGGGAGTTTGATTATTCTGGTAGCCAAGCGATAAAAGCAATAAAAGACGAAGGAATAAAAACCGTATTAATAAACCCTAATATTGCGACGATTCAAACCTCCGATCACCTTGCAGATAAAATATATTTTTTGCCAGTGAATGCGACATATGTTGAACGAGTGATCGCCAAGGAAAGACCGGATGGTATCCTCCTTGGTTTTGGTGGGCAGACCGCGCTGAATGTCGGCCTTACCCTTGCGAACACCGGTGTTTTAAAAAAATACAATGTCACCGTTCTTGGAACACCGATCCAGGCTATCCAAGATACCGAGGATCGCGAACTATTTGTGAAAAAAATAAAGGAAATCAACCTGAAGGTTCCCGTCAGTAAGGCAGTGAAAACCATTGATGATGCAGTGCAAGTCGCTGAAGAAATCGGGTATCCAGTGATGTGCCGGATAGCCTATGCTCTTGGTGGTCTGGGTTCTGGGGTGGCAAGAAATAAAAAAGAGCTCATCGACCTTGTGAAGAAAGCGTTCTCATATACCCCTCAAATTTTGATAGAGGAATATCTCGGGAGATGGAAGGAACTAGAGTACGAGGTGGTACGAGATCGTTATGATAACTGCATCGTGGTCTGTTCCATGGAGAATGTCGATCCCATGGGCATTCATACCGGGGAAAGCATCGTCACCGCTCCAGTACAAACCCTGACGGCATCAGAAAATTTCCTGTTACGCGCTCTTTCCATCAAAGTCATCAGGCATCTTGGGATTGTGGGTGAATGTAACATCCAATTTGCCCTGGACCCCCAATCAGAGGATTATCGGATCATCGAAGTAAACGCACGACTGAGCCGAAGTTCTGCACTTGCATCAAAGGCCACGGGATATCCACTCGCGTTAATCGCTGCAAAATTAAGCCTTGGCTATAGCCTCCCGGAGATACAGAACATGATCACCGGGGAGACCTCCGCGTGCTTTGAACCGGCACTTGACTACGTCGTTGTAAAATACCCTCGATGGGATTTACAAAAATTCAGACAAGTCAGTAGTCGTCTGAGTTCTGAGATGAAATCTGTTGGGGAGGTCATGGCGATCGGCAGAAGCTTTGAGGAAGCAGTACAAAAAGCGATTCGCATGCTTGATGTTGGATTCCATGGTCTTGTCGGAAACACCATCATGTTTTCTGATCTCGAAGGAGAACTCAGAGAACCTTCCGATAAACGGATGTTCGCGATCGTCGAAGCACTCAAGCAAGGATACTCCCTTGAGGACGTAGCGAAAATCTCACAAGTAACCCCCTGGTTTCTTTACAAGATACAAAACATCATTGATGTTGAACAACAACTGAAAAAACACAATCTGTCTACCCTCCCCACCTCTTTGTTAAAGGAGGCAAAACAAAAAGGGTTCTCCGATCAACAAATCGCCCTGTGTACGAACAGCATCGAATCTGATGTTCGGAAACATCGACAGAAGCACCATCTCGTTCCAAAAATAAAACAGATCGATACCCTCGCTGCCGAGTACCCTGCGAAGACCAACTATCTGTATCTCACCTACAATGCAGAAACAGATGACCTCGAGGATCATCAGACACATCAGGTGATCGTCCTAGGTGGCGGAGCATACCGAATCGGCTCCTCCGTGGAATTTGATTGGTGTTGCGTCAATGCGGTCTCCACCTTACGGAGATTAAAGTATCGCACAATCATGATTAATTGCAACCCGGAGACCGTGAGCACTGATTACGATATCTGTGATACCCTCTATTTTGATGAATTGACCCTCGAACGAGTCTTAGATATTTATGAGAAGGAAAAACCACTCGGAGTAATTGTCTCAATGGGCGGTCAGATTCCCAACACCCTTGCCTTGTCCTTGTCAGAGGCTGGTGTTGCTATCCTTGGAACTTCACCACAACACATCGATGTCGCTGAAGACCGACATAAATTTTCTGCGTTACTTGACACGTTGAACGTGGATCAGCCACAATGGAAAGAACTCACCAGTTTAGAGTCCGCAGAAGGGTTTGCGAACAACGTCGGATACCCCGTGCTCGTACGACCAAGTTATGTCCTGAGTGGTGCTGCCATGAGTATCGCTCTGAGCAACGGAGAACTCCGCGACTACCTCAAGAAAGCATCAGAGGTCAGCAAAAAACACCCGGTCGTAATCAGTAAATTCATCACGGAGGCAAAAGAAATTGAAATTGATGCAGTCGCCAATCATGGAAAACTCTACTGTTATGCGATATCCGAGCATGTCGAAAACGCAGGGGTTCATTCTGGTGATGCCACCATCGTGCTTCCTCCACAACGCACATATTTGGAGACGATGAGACGAGTAAAAACCATCACGAAAAACATCGCAGCCTCGTTACAGATCACCGGACCATTCAACATCCAATTTATCGCAAAAGACAATGACGTCAAAGTCATCGAATGCAACCTCCGTGCTTCACGAAGTTTTCCGTTTGTCTCCAAGGTTTTGAAGATTAATTTTATTGATCTTGCAACCAAAATCATCATGGGAAAACGTGTTCCTCGGATTGATCGATCTGCGTTTGATCTGGATTATGTTGGTGTCAAAGCCTCACAATTTTCATTCACACGATTAAAAGGATCAGACCCTGTCCTTGGCGTCGAAATGGTATCAACCGGTGAGGTTGCTTGCCTGGGCGATGATTTCAATGAAGCGTTCTTGAAAAGTCTTCTCTCTGTTGAATTTCAAATACCGAAAAAAACGATTCTTCTCTCAACAGGACCTATCTACAGTAAAGTGGATTTCCTCTCCAGTACCAAGCTATTACAGCAGATGGGATACCGGTTCTATGCTACAAAAGGAACCGCAGATTTCATGAAGGAAAATGGCATCGCTGCAGAAATTCTCTACTGGCCGTCAGAGGAAAAAGAACCAAACACCGTGACATACATCGCTGAAGGAAAAATCGATTTAGTGATAAACATCCCGAAAAACATCGAAAAAAAAGAGCTTGATAATGATTATCTGATCCGTCGCAAAGCGGTTGATTTTAATGTTCCTTTGATCACCAACCTGCAACTTGCGAAACGTTTTGTCGAAGCGCTCTCTCGAACATCCCTTGATGATTTGAAAATAAAAAGCTGGAATGAATACGTCTAAGAGACTTCGCCTTCTCGTGGAAGAAGGTCAGGGATGCCCTCAGTGATTGGGTACGTAACATGACAACGAGCGCAGGTAAAAGAGCCTGCGATGATGTCCCCGTTTTCCTCTTTTTCCACAGCAAGCGTTAGTTCTCCTTTACAGGTCGGACAACACAGGATGGCGGTGAGTTCTTTTTTCATGATAGGCGCCTCATTCAGTATTCCCCTAAAAAGATTGCCTTCTTTTTTCCAGCATCCGGGTCATACACGAACGTCCATTCCTCATCGGTTTGTTTCTTGGCATCCTGAATCATCTGCAGGTAGTTTTTCACCTGAGAGTCCATCAGGTCCGCGTGATGAAGAATACAGGCTTCCAAGAGTTTCGGTAGCTTTGGGGACCCCCATTCATATTTCCCATGATGACTCAGGATGAGATGGATGAGTTGATGTTCTAATTCCACGGGGAATGCTTCCCCATTTGTTCGAAGTTCCTGGATTTTCTCTCTGATCCATTGTTCCCCGATGACGATATGCCCGATGAAGTTGCCTTCATCGCTGACGTCGATAGCCGCCGCGTAGGTGTACTCTTTGAGTTTCCCAATATCGTGCAACAGTGCACCAGAAAACAACAGATCGGTGTTGACCGAGGGATACATCTCGGAGATATTCTGGCAGAGACGGATCACGCCAACCGTGTGCTCGAGATTCCCCCCGATATAGTTATGGTGCCGCGAAATCGCGGAAGGAGAATGCATGTACATCTTGACGAACTCCGCATCGTTGAAGAACAATGCAAGAAGTTGTTGTAATGGTACATTCTGAACTTTTGTGAGTTCTTTTTTGATGACGTCGTAGAGTTCCTCAATGCGTTCTTCAGGCAATGCTGGCAGGAAATCTGTCACATCGTATTCGTTGGGAGCACATTTTCGTACTCCGCCTGTGTTTTCGTTGACGGAGATTTGCAGTCGGTCCTCATAGGTCTCAACCATCCCCGTCCGCACCTGGACAACATCCCCGGTGTTGAAGCTTTCATAGAGTCGTTTCACCCGGTCTTTGTTCTCCCCGCCCCAGTACTTCACGCTGATCTCACCGGTTTTATCCGTTGCGATAAACTCGAAAAACATACCTCGTTTATACGGTCGTTGTGCTTTTTTTAGCTTCACTGCGAAAAAATCGTTGACCGCGTCGCCTTCCCGCAGGTTTTCAATGTATTGCTCTTTTTTTCTTTTCCCTGTATCGGTTTTGATGATTGTTTGCTCCTCTTTTTTCTTGTCGTATTGGTAGATGTCTACCATAAGGGTAACCTCCCATGACTTCTTCCTTGATATCGTTTAGAGTTTATAGGTTTTTCCCTCTTTCACCCTGATGGTCTTCCCAGGGAGTTTTTTGAACAACTCGGGATGCTCCGTGTGAATGGGGTACAGCTTCTTCGGATGTATGGTTTTGATGAGTCCTTTGAGATCGTCACCGTTGATATGACCAGAGCAATGGGATTGGAAGAATTCAATGTCAAAATGGGACAGCCAGTGTTTCATCCGGTCGTAGGAGATTGCCATTTCTTCGTTGAAGGGTTCGGAAAGCGAATGAATGTATAATCCCTTTTTTGGTTTCAGGTCAATAAGGTCAGAGAAATACCAGAAGTTCAACACGACCATGTATTTGGAGGGATTCTGGGTGATGTCTGCTGCGGTGAGGATGTTTGTGTAATGTAATCGTTTTTTGATGTAGAGATCGGTGTAGTCTTCGTCGATGTACGTCCCGGTGAGTCGTTTTGGTTTGAGCAAGGCGAGGTGAGGGTCTGTTATTGGGGGGATTTTGAGTTTTTTATCCTGGTGATATTGTTCGAGGAAGCAGGCGTGTTTGAAGTTTATCACCAGGGTTTTTCCAAGGTCTTTTGCTATGGTGTAAAACGTGGTGAACCGATCGACGTCCTTAAAATTGAAATCTACCAGGGAGAGGGAGTTGCATTGTTGTATTTTCTTTTTTGAGTCCCGGTAGATTATCTGCTCGGACTCCTTGGTCTTTTTTCTATCGATTCTGGTTCCTTCGGTGATCATCGCGATAGGTTTTGCTTCCTGTGCGGCTTTGATGAAGTCATCAGTCATTTCTGCATGGAGTCCATGCATGCGGAGGTCACCGGTGTAGATGAGGGGGCCCTCGGAGGTGTAGATCAGAAAAGCGTAGGCGCCTGGCACCGAATGATCCACATGAATCGGGTGGACCTCAATGGAATCGATTGTGATTGTTTTTCCTGTGGTGAACGTATGGAATTTTCGTATCACCGGTGGTATCTTACTCCTGGAGCGGTTGAACGGTCTGATCCGATAGTCGATGACTTCGTTTTCAAGGTCTCTAGTGGTTTGCTCGGTGACCGCGGTGATGATTCTCTTACAGGTCTCACCGCAGTAGATTGGAATGTCTTTATGCAGAAAGGAGATGTAGTTTGCATGATCTGCATGCGCATGGCTTAATAACACACCGGACACCACCGGGTCTTCTGGTGTTCTCCCCTGCTGTTTGAGCAGATCGTCTCGGTAGATACCGGGGATATCTGGGATCAACCCCATCTCGAGGAAATCCCCGATTCCATTGGCGGTCCGAGGGTTGAGGAATTCTTCGAAATACTGGCCTCTGCGTTTGAAACTCATACCAAAATCAAGGAAGATTTTTGTTCCATGGTCATCGAGGAGGATCTTGTTTCCCCCGATTTCATCAACCCCACCATAGAACGTTACCTGAACCATTTCTACCCCCGTTTTTGCTTCTTAGAAATAGAAAGCAGGATACATAAACATTAGTACAAAAAGATGAAAAGAAGAAAAAGGAGGGCATCTATTCGATGCTGACTTTAAATCCGCCGTGATCCTTTTTCTTTTCTTTCTTCTCCAGAACGATGTCAAGGATTCCATTCTTATAGGTCGCTTTTGTTGATTTTGTCTTGACGTTGCAAGGAAGGTCGATACGTTTGTGATATTTTCTTTTGGGTGAGTCCACCTTGATCTCCAGGGCGTCTTCGGTTGCGATGAGGTTGATGTCCTCTCTTTCGACCCCTGGGATCTCAACGGTAATGGCCACGTC
>JBAZLE010000043.1:0-13672 GCA_041650455.1 Thermoplasmatota archaeon
CTCAAGCATGTATTGGATAAAGAACAAACACACCTCGTAACTTGGTTTTTCATTCCCATGATGCGCACCCATGAACAGGACACCAGGCTCCTCCTCTTCCTCCTGGGACACGTTATCAGACAGCTTCACCAGCCACAGGTCTCTGCCCTCATAGGTTTTTCCAAGAGAACTCAGCGACATGATATCTGTATGGTTCACATAAAGGGAGTGTAATACGTCCGTGAGCTCTTGATAGGTATGATAATGGTATTGCTCCAATGGAATTGAACTTCCTGATTGTAAACTACCCACACTCGAGAAAGGAACAAGAAGGATAAGCAGGAAGCAGAACCCAAGACATAGTCCTCGACGGATTTGAACAAAAGATATCTTCTTCATAAATCGTATCCCCATACAATCTATAGCTATCCAGTATTTATATCTTTTTTTTAAAAAAATGTTAGACCTGAAGGAAGATCTTTGCCAACACCACTATGGTGGACACGACAATGAGCAAGCCAAGGAACTGTTTGACTCCTGAATCCATATTGTTGAACCTCATCTTCGATTATGTCTTTTATTCTTTATATACTGTCAGAAGATGTTTGGGAAAAACCAAACAACAAGGGAAACCAGTACTACCCAAAGTGATTCGCATGATACGTGTTCCACAGTGAATACTTACGTCTCCAAGGATGGCGGGAGTAAAATGTATTAATAAGACGAGCGTATTCTCCCCTCGATGAAACCGATTTTACAGGTAGCATTAGACCTTCTCAATGCAGATCGGGCACTCACCATCGCCCAGGCAGCGGTGACCGGGGGAGTAGACTGGCTTGAGGCAGGCACCCCTCTTATCAAAAGCGAAGGCATGGACATCATCCGGCAGCTGCGCGACGCATTCCCTGATACGACCATTGTTGCAGACATGAAGACCATGGACACCGGCGCCCTGGAAACAGAGATGGCGGCAAAAGCCGGTGCAAACGTCATCTGCCTGCTTGCCGCAGCAGACGACAGCACCATTGGTGATGCAGTGAAATCCGCTCGAAAATACGGCGTGAAACTCATGGTCGACCTCCTCGGTGCTCCCGACCTCATCAAACGAGCAGAGGCTCTGGAAACCCTCGGGGTGGATTACCTCTGTATCCATGTCGGCATCGACGAGCAGATGCATGGGAAAACACCCAAGCAGGTGTTAACGTCACTCGTCCAACATACTAATCTCCCAATAGCAGTCGCAGGAGGACTGAACAGTGAGACGGTTGCGGAGATGCTCCAGGGGGGCGCTTCCATCATCATCGTTGGTGGCGCAATCACAAAAGCAAAAGACGTTACCAATGCCGCTGCTCTGATAAAAAAAGCGATGACGCAGAAGAAATCCATAAAAACTGACCTTTTCAAAAAATATGATACTTCCGAGCTACGGAACGCCTTCCAACGCGTTTCTACTCCGAATATCTCTGATGCGATGCATAAACAAGGGGCGTTACAAGGGATCCGGCCGATCCATCCAGGGTTCCATATGGTGGGTCGTGCGCTCACCGTGCGCACCATCGATGGCGATTGGGCAAAACCCATTGAAGCAATCGATAAGGCAGACAAAGGAACCGTCCTGGTCATCGACGTGAACCAAGGCACCACCGCGATCTGGGGAGAGCTGGCGACCTGGAGCGCAAAAATCAAAGGCCTTGCCGGGGTGGTTATCGATGGTGCTGTCCGAGACTATGACGATTTGTTAAAGAT
The DNA here is from genome assembly GCA_041650455.1 of Thermoplasmatota archaeon. GTDB lineage: Archaea > Thermoplasmatota > E2 > DHVEG-1 > DHVEG-1 > SM1-50. The sequence continues at coordinate 1,726 of JBAZLE010000043.1, forward strand.
TAACTTCCCTATCTTCTCCCGATCTATCGCCCCCAACGCGGGCGAGCCAAAGGGACTTGGGGAGATCGGTGCGGAGATCACCTGCGGACAGCAAACCGTACGGACCGGCGACTGGATCATCGGGGATGATTCCGGCGTCGTCATCGTCCCCCAGGAGATCGCCCAAGAGATCGCGAACCGGGCGCTCGACGTCAAAGAACAAGAGAACCGTATCCGGGAAGAAATCAAACAAGGTGGTTCGCTTGGAAGCGTGCTGAAGCTGAAAAAATGGGAGAAAAAAATCGGATGACCAACGTTGTATTCTTCTCAGACAGTACCAAACTCCCTGAAGCGTTTTCTTTTTTCCCTCTAAAGAGCTTCGCAGGTAAAAAAATACCACTCAAACTCCACATGGGGGAGAAGAACAACCCGTATTTTGTCAAACCTGAGTTCGTCAAACAAGTCGTTGCGGAATTAAAACAAGTCAAGGCTACACCGTTTCTTCATGATACCACCGTTGCGTATCATGCGTCTCGATATACAAAGAAAGGGTACCTGCAGGTTGCGAAGCAGCATGGGTTCACCAAACAAAACATCGGCTGTGACGTAGTCATTGACGACACTGGTGTACCGACGGTGATCGAAGGGAGAACCTACGAGGTCGCTGACCATCTGAAGGAAGCAACCCATATCTTTGCGCTTACGCATGTAAAAGGACATATCCAGACCGGCATGGGCGGAGCAATCAAGAACTTCGGGATGGGTGGGGTCACCAAGGAAACAAAAAAAACCATCCATGACGGAAGCTACCCGGTATATCACCAGGATGCTTGTATTTATTGCGGGGTGTGCGCAGATGCCTGCCCGTTTCATGCCATCACCGTCAATGCTGACTGGGAGTACTCGAAAAGGAAATGCTTTGGGTGTGGCGCCTGCGTGGACTCCTGCCCAGCCCAAGCGTTAACCTTCCACGACGCGGACCTTCAGTTTCTTCTCGCGTGTTCTGCAAAAGCATGTCTCCAGGGGAAAAACGTGTTATATCTCAACGAACTCAAACGGATAGCGAAAGGCTGTGACTGCGACCCCAATGCAGGCCCGATTATCTGCCCGGACCTCGGATATCTCCTCAGCGATGACCTGGTGGCGATCGACAAAGCATCCTTAGATTTAATTCATAACATCAAAGAAAACGTCTTCGAACAATTCAATAAAATCAATCCCATGAAGCAAATCACCTATGCAGAACAGCTTGGATTAGGCTCCTCTGCCTATGAACTTATCAAAATATAATAAGGGATGACTAAGATGAGTACACAGAAATTTGTCACTGCAATCAACTGCATGGACGGTCGCGTTCAACTCCCAGTAATCAACTGGATGAAAAAACAGTTCGCCGTAGAGCATGTCGATATGATCACCGAACCAGGACCAGTGAAGATCTTAGCGGAAAATGCACCGAAGGAAATAATTGATTCCATCCAGAAGCGTGTTGAAATCTCCGTCAAAAAACATGGGTCATCCTGTATCGCAATTATCGGCCATTACGATTGCGCCGGAAACCCCGTAGATAAACACACACAACTTGGACAACTCAAGGAAGCGATCCCTATCATCCAATCCTGGGGGCTTCAGACTCCGGTGATTGGCCTCTGGGTTGATGAGAACTGGGCCACCCATCAGGTCCTCTGAAGCGAAAAAGAAAAAAAAGGAAACAACCGTGGTGGGTACTACACTTGTCGGTTGTTGTTTTTTGTTTTACGCGGTTTTCCCTTGTACAGAGTCTCGATAGATAACCGCAAGACCAGCAGCAACAAAGCACATCACGGCAGCAGGGATGAACGCGTAGAGAAAACTCATGCCTGCATCCTGGACAGCACCCGCAAGCAGCGGGCCAACAGTGCCACCGATACCATAGGCGGTGAAGATGAAGCCGTAGTTCAACCCAAGGTTTCCAGCTCCAAACGAATCCGCACACGCGGCGGGGAACAACGCGAAGTTCCCACCAAAGTTAAACCCAATTAACGCAGCAACAATGTAGAACGCATACGGGTTGGCGGTCGTGTAAAAGAAGACGATCATCATGATCGCTTGAAACAGAAACATGGACAGTAAGGCTTTTCGTCGGCCGATCCGGTCAGAAACCTGCCCCCAAACGATTCGTCCTGCACCGTTGAAAATAGGTAAACAGATCGCTGCACCCAGGACTGCAAAATCAGTTGTTTCTGTCGGGCTGAACCCATAGGCGAGGAAGCCGTCGGTTGGGCTTTTTGCGAAGTTCTGGACATTGCCGATGACCATGAGACCTGCGAGTGCGCCGATGATGAACATCATCCAGAGGAGATAGAACTCTTTCTTTCTGCACATCTCCCGGGGTTTACAGTTGTATCCAATGTTTTTGTTTTTTGGATCCACGGTTGGGGGGTTCCACCCTGCAGGTTTCCATCCAGCTGGAGGATTCCGCATCACCAGGGAACCGATGCCAACAAGAATGAGGAACATAATACCATATAAACGGAAGGCAGCATCGACGTTCTCAATGGTGTACATACCAGCTTGTTTCGTAATCAACCCACTGAACCCAAGAATACTTGGCGGGTTTGCAAGCAAAATCCAAATAAACGCACCAAACCCGAAGCCTGCGACCGCTAGACCACTGACTAAGCCTTTCTTGTCCGGGAACCATTTCACACCGACTGCGATGGGAACCACATACGCCAGACCAATCCCTGCTCCAGCGATGATGCCGATACAGAGAAGCTTCGGAACGAATGACGCTCCGACAAAACTCGCAAGGATGTACCCCAGACCAAGTAATATCCCTCCTGATAATGCTATTTTCATGGAACCATACTTATTCTGCAGCCTCCCGCCGATAATCGTAAAAATCGCGAAGGTAAGCAGCCCTGCGCTGAAGATCGCCTGGGTCTCTGTCTTGCTAAACGCGAATTCACTTGCGCTTCCCTCTGCGCCTTGTAACGGTGTCGTAAAAGCGGACCATGCATAGATCGCACCCAGGGCGAGCTGGATGAGGATCCCCCCAAGAACAATGATCCAGCGGTTCATGGTTTTTGCTTGTTTCTCAATCGGTGTATTTGTTGGATCGTCTACCATAAAACGTAACACTCCATGCCTCACCCTTCAAAGAAAAGAGGATTAAATGCCTTTCGATTTGTAAGAACCCATGGACAGGTCACACGAGTCACTCTGAAGAGAGATTTATTTCCAAAAAATCACCACAAAACCAGTGAGAATCATACCCAGGACAATCAGGATCGCAATGATTTTAATCATCCAGCCTCGTAGCAGTTTTCTTGTTATTCTCATGGGGCCTTCCTCGCAAGTTCCACATAAAACCCGTCAAAGGATACCATCGTGCTTTCTTTTTTCCCTTTCAAGCCTACCTCGCGTTTCACTTGAAGATACCCAGAACGATGCAGCGTCTCCTTTGTTTTTGTTTTCACCCCTGGGATCTCCATGATTGAAACGTCTTTCCCGGCCTCAAGGGTTTCAATCAGTTCTTCTTGATGGGACTTTATCCATTGGACGATGAGGGAGCTGTCGTTCTTGAACGTGGGACCGAGCTTGGCAAACACGGGTTCCACTGCCCTGATAGTCTCCTGGATCTCTGGTTTTCCAGGGATGAATTGATGGTCCTGGGGATACCGGAGGGTAGAAAAAATAATCGAGCGGTTTGCCTGCAAACTGGAAATCATCTCAGTCGGTGCGTAGGTCGCAAGCGCAGGGATCGGTGCATTTAAAGCGATGCCCTGTTCACTTTTCCATGCCCGGACTGTCGCGATGTACTTTTTGACAATCTCTCCAGCTTGTTCTTTTTCGTCATCGATGAGGACTGCCTCAGGCCATGCGGACAGATGGATGCTGGCATCGGCTTCATATCGTTTGTAAAAATCATGGTAGATTTCTTCGGTGAGGTGAGGGAAGAAGGGTGCGAAGAGCTTCAACACACCTAACCCAAGTGTGTATAATGTGAAGCGGATGCTTTCCACGTTCTCCTTATTATACAGGGATCCTTTAATCATCTCGAGGTAATGATCCGCCAGCTCATGCCACAGGAAGTATTCGATGTCTTTCATGGCTGCGGAGTACTCAAACACATCCATCTGCTCAGTGCAGCTGGTGACCAGCTTGCTGTATTTGGTGAGAATCCACTGGTCGATGTCCTGGAGTTTTTTTGGTTTGTGTGGTTTTCCTCCTTTAATGATGTTTCCGATGAACTGTTGCACGTTCCAGAGTTTTCTGAGTAGCTTGGTGCCTCGAACCACGTCTTTTTTTCGGAAGGGGTTGTCTTCCCCCAGGGCACAGCTTGCGGCGTAGCAACGGAAGGCATCTGTTCCGTACTCATCGATGATTTGCAGAGGGTCGATCACATTTCCAAGGCTGGCATGCATCGGGGTGCCATCCTCTGAGAGGATGAATCCACCCATCATGATGTCCTCGAAGGGTTTCTGATCAGTTATTAGGGTGCAGCGGAGAATTGTGTAAAATGCCCAGGTGCGGATGATGTCATGTGACTGTGGTCGGACCGACATTGGGTAAAGGTTTTTGAATTTCTCCTCGTCACGCTGCCAGAACGTGTTATACAACGGGGAGACGGAGGAATCCATCCAGGTGTCAAAGACATCCTCGCATCCTTTCAGAGGACCACCACAGGCAGGGCAATGCTCGACCGGGGGTGTATCAATCGTCGGATCAACAAAGCAATCCTCAGGTCTGGCAAGAACGACTTCTTCGCAGTGTTCACATTCCCACAACGGTATGGGAGTAGCGAAGTACCGTTGTCTGCTGATCACCCAGTCCCATTCCAACGAGTTGACCCAGTCCTCAAGCCGTATTTTCATAAACTGGGGGTACCAATGCATCGTGTTGCTTGCATCCAGGACGAGCTGTTTGAACGGGATGGTTTTCAAAAACCATTGTTTGGCGTTGATGAACTCCACCGGGGTCTTGCAGCGCCAGCAGACGCCCACGTTCTGCGCAAGTGGCTCCTGTTTCAACAGCAACCCTTCCCGGGTCATATCCTGGATGATTGTTCTTCGTGCATCCTCGATCTTCATCCCTTGATACTTGCCCGTGATCGCAGTCATCTTTCCTTCTTCGTCGATGCTCATCTCCAACGGAAGTTTATACTTGAACACCCAGTTGAGATCCTCCTTGTCACCAACCGTGCAAATCATGACCAGCCCGGTACCAAATTCCGGGTCGACCGCGTCGTCTTCCACGATTTTTACTTCTTTGTTCACCGTTGGGACTTTCACAGTACGACCTACGAGCCAGGGTGCTCGCTCATCGGTCGGATGCACCGCGACAATCTGACACGCCGCAAGCATCTCCGGCCGAGTGGTCGCAATCTCAATGTCCAACCAAAGCATCCTTTCCGATCCCATGGAACTTCAAAAGCTGCTCCTCCGGGGGAGACGTGAAATAAAACTTAATCGTGTTCAGCTTCGTCATCCGATCGCTATAGACGACTTCCGCGTCAGCCATCGCAGTCATACACCGAGGGCACCAGTTCACGGGAAACTCCCCTTTGTAGATATGACCTTTATTAAACAGTTCGATGAAGGAGATTTGAGTGATCCTCCGGTAATACTCCGCATCGGTCTGATAGTAAATCGACGGGTCCATGCTTTCCCCCAGTCTGATGAACTGGTTGGTCATGGTCGCGATGTTCTTCTGGGCAAACTCGGAACACAGCTTGGTGAACTTATGACGATCAATGTCCTTTCTGGTGATGTTGAGTTGTCGTTCGACACGCTCCTCTATCGGGATCCCGTTCACATCGAAACAAAGAGGAAAAAACACGTTATAACCTCTCATGCGTTTGTACCGGGCGGCAAAATCGATATGGGTGTAATGCACCGCGTGACCGGCATGCAGCGGACCAGAAGCATATCGTGGAGGGACATCGATGCTGTAGGGTTTTTTCTTGCTAGAAAAATCAAAATGATAGATCTTCATTTCTTGCCAATGCTTTTGCCATTTGTCTTCGAAGGATTTTTGATCATACTCGGTCATAACAGAGTCCTCATCGGGAGCAGTTGCAGAACGCACAGTAGATTTTTCCTTATTAAGTTATCTGAAAACATCCGCGTGTTTTCCCTTGTTTTTTGTAGTTTTTTAGTACTGTTGTCTGCTGTGGTATCCATACTAGTTCACCTGAAATGAGGAACACCCTGTGTAGGGGTAAATGTGTTTCTCCATCACCAGTCACACGATTTAAAAGAAAATAAAACAGATTCAGTGAGACACTAATGCTTTTCCCTTCGAGCGGACCTGAAAAAATCTGAAAAAGAGAAAAGAAGAATGGTTCAAATCTTATTAGGTATAGGTAAAGTGATAGGTGGTTTTCGTCAGCTTTTTTACAAAACAGAATGCTCTGAAATGTGGGGCGAACGTCGGAAGGAGGGGTGTTTTCTGATGATAGAAAAGACCAACTGCATCCTCCAGCTCGAAAGTCGTGTATAGGAATGTCGTACCGCCGAATCCAAAAGAGAAATTGACCGCGTTCCCGTTGTATTTGAGTTTCCCACCACGCATGGAGTTATTTAACACGATACCGAGCATGGGTAATCGCCCGATTTTCACACCGGTTCCATCCCAAGGCGAGCAATTAAACACCCCATCGACCCGCCCCTTTATTGTAAAAATCAGATTGGTATAAATAGATTGCTCGGTAGTTACATTTCCATAGGGGATGACAGCAGGGTTGCGATCGTATTGAAACGAGAGTTTAAAAGGACCGGTCCGGACAAGGATTGGTTTTGGCGAGTACCGTGGGACGTTCCAATAATTTCCATTCCAACTATTGTTCATATCCTCTATGGTAGACCCGAAACATCTGCAGAAAAACAAATTGAAGATAAAATTGTTATTATGAATGTTATTGTTCCTGGCTTCAACGATGTAAAAACCATAGACGGATGAATAACCAATGGTGTTCTCAAAAAACAGATTGTCATTTGACCCAATCAAAAAAATAGCATCCCCGTTATAGAGAAATCGATTCCTCGTAATGGTGTTGTTATGAGCTTTGTACAAATATAATCCTACAGAGTTTTTCGGTCCAAGAATATTGTTCTTGATACAAGTATGGTTCGCTTCTACTTTTATTCCATATCCATACCCCCCGTAGGGGTCTACTGCATTTTGTATCGTAAAATTGCACAGAGTGACGTCATCAGCTTGAATGGTGACAACGGTTCCGAGTTCAGCACCATCGATAACCGTTGTTTTCCGTTGCTCCCCCAGCAATGCAAGAGATTTATTGATTGAGATGTTTTCAACGTAAAATCCATGAAAGACAAAAATGGTATCTCCGTTACTTGCGTTATCAATTGCATCCTGAATCTTCGTGTAATTCCCAGGACCATCCCCACCGACATATAACCAGTTTCCTCGTGATGTTGAAAGTGGGTTCTCAGTGTTCTGTGCTATCGCTGGTATAATGCAGTTACCAAGAAACAAGAGAATGACTCCACCGGCTAAATATTTCCAAACAAGAGATGTCCTATCCATAGCTTTCCTACCCCGTAATATGATTTTATATCACTTTCTCCTATAAATAGATTTAGTTCACCATTGCATTTGAAGTGTACATTCTGCTGTCTGTCTACCTGCTACCCGCATCAGGAACCGGCTCAGATAACCAAGGACGAAAATAATTAAACCCTATCACGAACCATTTAAACATATACACTTTGTCACTTTCGGGGATTGTCCGTAACGGAAGATATCCAGTGAGAAGCACAAGGGTAACACTCGGCCCTTTTAATGACCCCCACCAGTTGTTGCGAAGGTCACAAAACGAATTCCAAATAACCATGCCAGCCGAGCCATTTTCCTCCCAATCATCGCCATTATTATAAATATTATTCTGGGTCATCTTTGGAGTGGAAAAGAAACAAAAAATTCCGGAGAATGAACTGTTCGTGATCGTGCAATGATGAACCTTGGTGTTTCGAACCATCCCTAAGTCGAGTCCATTGATATTATTCTCAAAAGTACAATACGATACTTCGGTTTCTTGAGCGAAACTGAACAACAAAGCCTCCCCACTGATACTCAGGCCGGTACCGTTTTGAGAGAGAAAACTGCAATTCCGTACCGTATTGTTCTGTGAGCGATCATAAATGGACAAACCGTTGTTATTGTGATTAAAAACACAATTTTCAACCATTGCATCCCAAATGTGAACAAGATCCATTCCACTTTGTTTATTATCATAGAAAGAGCAGTTACGGATGATGGAGTGTGATGACTGTTTCAGAGGGCCACACAAATAGACTCCCTGCCAGGTATTATTCAAGAAACTGCATTCTTCGATGAGATAATTCATCCTAGTGTCTGCAAAAGACATCACCCCACTTTGTGTATTATTATAACAGTTGGTTTTCTGCAAGAGGATGTCAGATGAATCATGAAGAGAGATACCGTATCTCATGTTATAGCACCTGCTCGAGACGATGCTGATGTTTGTTGATCTAGAAATATACATTCCATCTCCATCGGGATAAACAGGATAATCGAAACACAAGCAATTCTCTATCGCAATTTCAGCGGAATATCGAAGGTAAATCCCGACTGCGCTTTCATTGACGTTCGTATCCTGGATTCTTCCATGTGCGACTTCTGAAAATTCAATTCCTTGGTAAAACTCATCAGGGTGATGAAAACCCTGGATCGTGCAATTCCTGATAATGAAATAGGCGTCGGTATTGTTGATAAAAATTCCTTCAGAGGCTGACCCATCGCTGACAATGACCCAGTTCTCAATAATATACGGGTCGTCTGCTGTACCACTCCCTCCGATGACACCGTTCTCTGGTAGGAACTCATCGTTTCCGATGATGCGTATCGGCGCATGATTTTCTAAGGGATATAAAAACGAAGAGTCTTTTTCAAAAACTTTTGCATTAGACGAGATACTACCTAAGCCAACAAACAACAGAATGATTCCAACTGCCAACCATTTCCTTTTCATTTGTTTATGCCTCAATATCGTAGGGTTCTTGAGCAGGAAGTACATCGTACGTTGTCCATGCACGGCTCTTCTGCAGAAAATACCCATATCTGATTCCCTCAATCGGCCGTGGTTTTTTTTCTCCCCAATCACTCCAATAATTTTTCAAAAAGAGATTCAATGAACTATTCTCAAAATATGCTTGTTTTGTGTTATTGACGAAATTATTATTTCGAATCACGTTGAAGAAAGACCATTCGATACTAATACCATTTACTTTACTTTCAATTGAGTTTTTTTCAATACGATTCTTATCACAACTTCCAATCAGATTAATCCCATTTGTTGATGAACCAAGAAGTGAATTATTAATTATCATGTTATTAGTAGAATGGTCATATACGTAAATACTGTATACTGAAGGGGAAATGATACGATTATCTGAAATCGTATTTTGTGATGATTTCCATAAATAGAGAGCACACCCTGTATTTTCAATGATTAAATGAGAGATTCTACTGTTGTTCATTTCACAAAGCACACCAATAGCACCATTTTGAATGGTAAAATCCGAGATAACGATATTCAGCCCCGCAGCAGAGATGACTTCATACGAGTAATACCCGTCACCATGAATGACAGTGGTGAGTTTGTTTTCTCCAAGCAACACTATTGATTTTGTGATGATAATGTTCTCGTTATATGGTGAGGAGTCATCGTACACGAACACGGTATCACCATTTGTTGCAGCATTAATTGCCCCCTGAATCGTTGAATAATTCCCAGGACCGGAGCCGCCTACAAACAAGAAATTTCCGCTGGTTGATTGAAGGTGAGATTTCTTTTCTGATACTGTTGATCCCGATACCGGAAGTATCAGACCTAGTATCAGTAGTGTACAAACAAGAACGCAAAAGAGCGCTTTTTTCATCATTTTTTATTCCTCCGTTCCATATTATAATAGTATTCTACTATAAATATGTTTATTTATCCATCTAAGAGCACCACAGGGTTTCTTAAGGAAAAACCATCGTGCCGAAACATACGTATTGCAACTCATCTTATGATGTTACAACATCGGATTTTATATCCTCATGCAATAATTTTATAATAGACTTCTCTATTACCGATACCGGATGCGACAGTACTCTGCAACGGAGGGATATTTTGCCAGAAGCAATCGCCTATGAATTAGCAAAAAAACAAAAAGAAATCTCGGTAGCGGAATTCTTCGAACGAAACAAACATATCCTTGGCTTTGGGAACCCAACCCGAGCACTCATCACCAGCGTGAAAGAAGGAGTGGACAATGCTTTAGATGCCTGTGAAGAATCCGGTATTCTTCCTGATATTTTTGTTCAACTGAAAAACATAAGTGAAGAAGAATGCGTCGTCATCGTCGAGGACAACGGCCCCGGGATCATCAAACAGCAGATTCCCCATGTGTTCGCACGGTTACTCTACGGATCACGGTTCCATGCGGTCCGACAGAGCAGAGGGCAACAAGGGATCGGGATCTCCGCAGTCGTCTTATACGGTCAATTGACCACCGGGAAACATGCGAAGATCATCTCAAAGATCCAGGAGAACCAACCCGCGGTACTCGTCGAGCTTGCGATTGATACCAATAAGAACCGCGGGGAGGTCCAACATCATGAACTTCTGCATTGGGACAAGCCCTCCGGGACCCGTATCGAGGTCTCCTTGAAAGCAGACTACAAACGAGGGAAACGGTTCGTTTACGAATACCTGCAATCCACCTCGATTGTCAACCCCCATGCTCGTCTTGTGTACAAAGAAGCGGATGGCACCGAGCATGTCTTCGAGCGAACCGCAGATATCCTCCCAAAGAAAAGCGAGGAAATCAAACCGCATCCCTATGGTGTTGAGCTAGGCACGTTAATCAAGATGTCAAAAGATACCAATGCCCGGAAGCTCGCATCGTTTTTGAAACATGAATTCAGCAGCATGGGCGACCGGACCGCGAATGCAGTCTGCGATGAGGCGAAGCTTGATAGAAACCTCAATCCTGCGGATATGAGCAGAGAACAGTTCCTTGCATTGTACCAGGCGTTCAAACGAGTAAAGATCATGACGCCTCCTACGGAGTGTCTCTCCCCAATCGGAGAAACTCTGATTCGTCGGAGTCTGAAAAGTGAGACTCAAGAGATCTCCCCTGAGTTTATTTTCACCGCATCGCGTCCTGCATCGGTGTACTCCGGGAACCCGTTCCAAGTGGAGGTCGGGATCGTCTATGGGGGAAATCTGCCGAAGGATAAACCCGTGAAAATCCTGCGGTTCGCCAACCGTATTCCCCTGTTGTTTCAGCAAGGGGATTGCGCGGTCACTACCGCGATTGCTTCGATTGACTGGCGACGCTACGGCCTGGATCAACCCTCGGGAACCGGGATTCCCATTGGTCCTGCTATCTTTCTCACTCATGTCGCGTCCACGCAGATTCCGTACACCTCGGAAAGCAAGGAAGCCATCGCGGATGTCGAGGAGATCGAAAACGAGATTAAACTTGCGTTCCGCGAGGTCGCACGAAAAGTCCAGATGCATATCAACAAAAAAGTACGTCGGGTGAAAACACGGGAGAAATTCGATCTTATCACAAAGATCCTGCCCGAGATTGCGAAGAAATCCGCTCATATGCTCAATAAACCAGTCCCCTCCTTAGAGAAGGTCATCACCAGGATCATGGATGTGGTTTGGATTGAGGATCTGGTGGAGTACGAAAAGGTCCGGGGAAAACCGGTGCAGACAAAACTGAATGTGACCGATACCAAAGCACAGACAGATTCTGGTGGATGGATAGCAAAAAGCACGATCATGGTGGTGAATTATAAAGGAAAACCACAGAAGTTCAACTTATACGCCTTGTTCCCGAAGAACGCGGTGGTTGGCGAGGTCAAACCAAAGCCAACGAAAGTCACGGACAGCTATATTAAATGGAGTCTGGACAGCATTGATCCGACGAAGAAGATC
>JBAZLE010000044.1:0-13522 GCA_041650455.1 Thermoplasmatota archaeon
GCAGCGTTAATCGTAATCCCACGAGCCTGCTCCTGTTCGTCGTAATCTAAGACCAATTGTTTTCCAGCAAGATCCTCACTCATCATCCCGCATCCGGCAATCAGGTTATCGGAAAACGTGGTTTTCCCATGATCGATATGCGCAGCAATCCCGATGTTCCGAATATGATCTAATTTATTCATCAGCGCTGTTGCTTTTTCTATATTCTCTTCTTTTCGCCCCATTTGTTATACACCTTCAAAAGTCCATATTTTATTTCTTTATCGAGCTGCTTTGGCGACCCGCTCTAGATCATTTTTCTTTGCAACCGCAAAAGATGCAGGATCATTCTTGCTGGCCTTGAGGAGCTCATCAGCAAGACATGCCTCGACTCTCTTCTTGTTTTTATGGCTCGCGGTCATGGTGCCTGTGCAGATGTTCCGCAGCGCGATGTCCAGTCTGCGCTGTGGGGAGATATCCACCGCTTTTGGAACCATGATGCCACCGAATCGCAATCTGGTTGTCTCTTCTTTTGGTGCCGCATTTTGTAACGCATCGACCAGGACTTGCACCGGGTTGGTCTTCGTACGTTTGTCGACGATGTCAAAGGCTTTGCGGACCACGTTGTATGCCTTGGTTTTCTGCCCGGTGTACATCTCGGTTTTCATAAGGATGTTGATGAGCCGTTCGATGATGGAGAGGTTCGATTTCCCAAACATCTTATTCGCATGAGGTGCCCCGAGGAAGAAATCCTTGTTTTCGAGGTTGATGTAGCGTTGCAGTCCGAGGTCTTCGATTTTTACGGTGCTGATGTCGTATTTTGAGAACATGGGAAAAAATGCAGTACTGGGTTGTGGTTCTTTCTTTTCACTCATAGTTATCGTCTCATTGGTTTCTCAATTTTTCCTTTCACCAGCTGATTTAAGGACACATCGTTTACCTTAATGACTTTGAAACGGACGCCAGGGATATCACCGAAACTGCGCCCCATCCGACCGCCGATGCCTTCGACGACGACCTCGTCGTGTTCATCGATGAATCCGATCGCATGGTTTCCAGGAGCAAATGCAGTGATCTGCCGGCCGTTCTTGATGAGCTGGATTTTAACGCATTTCCGTATCGCCGAGTTCGGCTGTTTTGCCTCGATACCGACCTTTTCGATCACAATGCCACGAGCTTGGGGAACGCCTCCGAGTGGATCTGATTTCTCTTTGAGATGAAGGATGCGTTTTTTGAAGTACCGATCGTTCCACATCTGGTTCTTTCGTGCTTTTTTTAGTTGGCGTGCGGCATTGATTCCTTTACCCATAGTACACCTATTTTCTCTAGTAGAAGTGAGGCAGTATACAGCTTTTAATATTTAAATTCTCTCTTAAACAACAGAGGATTTGTAAGGATAGAATCCCTTATCACTTGATTAAATTTATTATAAAAAAACTTAAATAATATGGCATCCTTTAATTCATACGGAAATCAAGATTAATATAGTCGAATTTGATTCGCTATTACCACGGGGATATCATATGAAGAACATCCAGAGAAAGAAATTCGTTGTAGGTGGAATACTGTTACTCTTCCTTGCATCTGGTGTACTGCCTGCGGGAGGCCAAGAAGAGACTCCCGTAGTTGATACCATCAGAGAGCATGTCGAGTTTTCGGCACCAAGGCTCACTCAAAGCGATGAGGGATCTCATATCATCCTTAATGAAGCAAATGGACTCCTCTCCGCGGAAGGATGTCCCGCACTACCGATGTTTTCAAAGACGTTTGAGTTCCCCCTCGGCACCCAGATCGTCTCCGTGGAAGTATCGCCAGCGACAATCGAAACCATGTCGGTTGAAGGACGAATCAGACCCGCCCCAATGAAACAAAAAATCAACGATCAAATCATACCCTTCAAAGGAATTTACAAATCAGAGGTGTATGACAGTGCAGATTCGTATCCAGCATCTTGGTACACACTCAACCTGGGGGCAGGGGTAAACAAGAAAAATGACCATACCCTCTTTGTCACGGTTCATCTCGCGCCCGTGCGATATGCCCCGAATGCACACTCTCTCTCCTACAGTACCGATTTCACCATAGAGATATCCTATAAAGAAGCATCACCTGCTCAGATGGCATCTGACAGGTATTCACTGGTGATTATCGCCCCTGCTGTGTTTTCAGAGCCACTCCAACCGCTCGTTGAGCATAAAAACACGCACGGCCTTCCCACACTCCTTGTTCCTCTTGAGGAGATCTACGGGGCGTATTATGGGAGAGATGAGGCAGAACAAATCAAATACTTTGTCCATCATGCGGTGGAACAGTGGGATACTCAGTATATCCTCTTGGTTGGTGATATGAAGAAACTCCCCATCCGTGTCACCTATGCGTCGTGGTGGGAACCTGATCTTCTCTCTGACCTGTATTATGCAGACATTTATGATGCCACGGGAGCGTTTTGCTCCTGGGATTCGAATGAGAACGATCGGTTCGGTGAAATCGATCATGATGGGAACGACCGTGATGGTGTTGATTTATACGCGGATGTGCACCTTGGGAGGCTTGCCTGCGCGGACGTCACAGAAGTGTCAATCGTCGTAGACAAAATCATCACCTATGAAGAAGAAACCTATAATCAAATCTGGTTCAAACGACTCGTTCTTGCGGGAGGAGACACCTTCCCGGTCAGTATGGGTGCACCACCCAATGTCTTCGAAGGTGAGATTACGAACATTAAAGTAGGTCAAACCATGCCTGATTTTGAACAGAAGTTCCTCTGGACCTCAAAAGGCAATCTCCATCCGACGAATTTCAATCGGGCAATCAATACCGGTGCTGGGTTCGTCAGCTATGCAGGTCATGGGTTCGAACACGGATGGGGGACCTATCGACCAAACGCGATAACAAAACTGAAAATTTTCTATTACACCCCCTACATCAGCGGGTTGAAGAACGACAATAAACTCCCTATTATTTTCTTTGACGCGTGTCTTACCGCAAAGCTTGACTTTAATGTCAGCGACCTGCAGAAATATTATCCAGGACTCATTAACCTCTTGGTCCGCATCTTCAGCCTCTCTTCAGACCCCTCTGATTTTTATCAGTGTTTCTCCTGGAGTTTCCTTGCAAAAGAAACCGGTGGCGCGATTGCAACCATCGGATCAACCCGAACCGCGTACACCTGGGTGGATGCGTCGGGAGTCTATGGCGGAGCCGGGTATCTAGACGTGCATTTTTTCGATGCCTACGAAGAAGGAACCACCGTTGGCCAGATGCTGACAAGTTCGCAGAATGATTATATCCAATACGTCGGAGCGGATTATTTCACGCTTGAAGAGTTCATTCTCCTCGGCGATCCAAGTCTGAGAACGGGCGGGTATCCATAAAAAAGTCTCTTGCACTTGGTTTTCCTTGTGTAAGAGAGTCTTTTTTCCGTTTCTAATAATGTTCCCTATCAACACGAGCTCTGATGGAAGAGAAAAGTATTTATTTTCAGAGTTTATTTGTTTTTGGGGGACACTGTAACCATTGGGGAGGCTGCTTTGAGTATCTGCTTTCCACTAAAGGCTTTTTCCTCCCATCCAATGCATCCCGTCCCCCACCTTTCTACGTTCGATATGGAAAACATGGAAGCTGGTTGTTAAGAATTCATAAAGATGTACTCTACTGAAAGTTAAATGAAAAAAACAAAAAGGAAGAGGGTTGTATGCTGACAACCTCTGCATCTTTAGTCAAATAACGCGCTAAGTCCAGCTGCTGCTTCGTCTTGAGTAACTTCTTCTTTCTTCTCTTCTTTCTTTTTCTCTTTCTTTTCAGCAGGTGCTGCGGCTGCGGCAGGCGCGGCTGCGACTGGGACGGCGGCTGATTTGATCGCCTCGTCAATATTGACGCCTTCAAGGGAAGCGACTAACGCTTTTACTCGTGCGGCATCAGTTTTTACACCAGCGGCAGTGAGAACCTTCTTTACATTTTCTTCGTTAATGGATTGGCCTGCGGAATGCAGAAGCATCGCACTATATACATACTCCATAGCTTGTTCCTCCTACTCAGTTGGGGTTTTTTCACCCTCGTTATTAACAGGTTTCACCTGTGATGAAACAGACAGCATCGCGCGTTGTGCCTTGGCAAGAAGCGTCTTCATGGTATCCTTGGTGTAAATATTTTTTTCCACCGCAAGAGTATGCGCGCTCCGATACGCCTTTGCTAACAGAGGACGAATCGTCTGGGTATTTGTCCAGCCCGTCTCCATCGCGAGGCCTACTGCAGTTAATGATGCTGTTCGTAACTGGCCCATAAACCGGTCCATGTCGATATCAAGGACATCGGATCGGTAGATATCGCCGTTTTCAAAAACGGCGTTTAATTTCAATCCAAGTTCAATAGGCAATATATCAATACGAGTTAGCATCTGAGCAAGTTCACGGGAGATCTTATGTCCTGCTTCGACCAAGACTTTGTCGGTTTTAATGACGACTTTCCCTTCCGAGATAGCAGCCGGGATCCCTACTTTTTGAAGTTCTCCGACAATCGGACCGGGTTTGAAGGGGGTGTCCCCCGCCTGGACCTCGATGTCATGGGAAGCGGTTTCTCCTCCTTTTGCAGGGGCCTTCTGCCGTGTCGCTTTGATTTCTTTATACAGAGCGAACGGGTTTACGTCCGTCGCAATCACCGCGGCTTGGCCATGAACCTCGTTTTTCAAGACACTGATACCTTTTTTTTGTTTCTCTGCTTCGTCTATTGCTTTTAAAATCAGTGTGTTTTTTGATGCGCGAATCTGGGCTTTCGCCCGGATGCCTCCTCGCATCTGCTGAAGCTGTGGAGCTGGAATACCTCCAATATCAAGGATGCCGATGATTTTATGGTCTGTCATCAGAGAAGCGATCTCTGAGACCTCCCCATGTTTCCATGATGCGACATGCGCCATACGCTTACCCCTTTATACGACTCGCATTGGTGGCCCCATACTTGTTTTCACGTATACTGAGCCGATATTCATTTTCCCGCGTTCCAGTTTCCCTTCCAATCGTTTCAAAATAGCGTCAATGTTCTCTGCGATCTGTTCCGTTTTCATCTCCTCTTGGCCAACCGTTGCATGGATGGTCTTGGAGGTCTTTGATCGAACCTTTACCGTCTTCCGTAGGTTTTTTGCTATCCCTATGATATCAATGGTGGGTGGCACTGGTTTGGGCATTTTCCCCCGAGGACCAAGGATGATACCAAGTGTTTTTCCAATCGTGGGCATTAACGGTGCTTCCGCGATGAAGAAATCATATTCATCTGCGATCTTTTTGAACTTTTTCTTGTCTTTTGCGAGTTCCTCAATTTCCTCAGGTTTAATTAACAAATCAACGTGATTTTTTGATTTCAAAGCGAGATCCCCACTGGCAAAGAGAGCGAGTTTCGCTTCCGTCCCTCTACCATGAGGCAACATCACTTCGTCTTCGATGCGGTTCTTGGCATCATTCATGTCGATGTTTTTGAGGTTTATGACGACGTCTACCGATTGTTTAAACTTTCGCTCCAGTTTCTTGGACTCTTCAAGGGCTTTTTGAACTGCTTCCACAGTTTTACTGTCGGTCATGATTTATCATCGACACTTTCCGGTGTAGTTGTTACTCCAGAGGGTAACGTAGTTCTCGGGAATAAGAATCTTATTTATAAAAGTTTGTGTTAGAGGATTCATCCTCAGTCAGAGGTGATTCTTTCGAGAATTAATGTAAAGACATCCTCAGGGTCACGGATTTTTCGTAACTCCTTTTTCCCGATGATCGGGGTTCCCTCCAGGTTCTTTTTATCAGAGGCTTTATCGGTAAAGACGACCGCATGCTTCTTGGTGATCTTCGAAATACTACTGATGAAATGGGCTTTTTCCGCAAGTTTTTTGTTGTATTCTTGGACACAGGTGAGAAGGATTTTTTCCTTTTCTTTGCTGAGGGCTTCAAAGGGACAGCGGTCCATGGGGATGACCCGATACCCGATGTTTTGAAGGAGCGTAAAGATTTCAGATTGGAGTTCTTTTATCGGTCCTTGGTCCTTTTGATAAAACGGCAACGGTTTGGTTTCCATAAGCAGGGGTTTGAGTAAATCAATCGGGGTGATCACCGATTGTTCAAACATGTCTTCAATCCGGTCAGCGATATCGATGCGTGCGCTCATCCCCTCCTCATACATCCGAACCGTGCGCCGTGAGACGCGAACATAATGTGCGAAACTGCCCAAAGAGATGTTTTTCTCCTGACGTAATCGTCGTATTTTTTCCTGATCGAGATTCACGTATAACCCCCCAGGTGCTGCATAGGCTCGCACGGGGATCTCTTCAAGTAGATGGTTCCGTAAGGTGACCGTGGTGACTGTTTGAATGCCGAACCGGAAGTACACCACATCATCTTCAAGAACATTCATTCCATTCTTTTCACCGATCAGCAGAGGTGTTGCCTTCAGCAGAAAGGCAAGGGCACGGAGCTCGTTGGCGATATCCTCTGAGAGTGCATCGATATTGGACAGGGCTTTGATGATAAGGAGGGTTTCTCCTCGTCGTGCTACGAGGTCAAAGCCGGGGAGACGTAAGGTGCATGGGTCAGAGACGGAAAAACCCGCGTCGCCTAAAAACTCTCTGATATGGGTGAGCAGTTCGATTCTATCCATAGGTAATGAAGCTTAAAGTACGACCTCTCTAATAACGTTTTTGGTGAAACAGCATCTGGATAGGTATCGATGACACTGACTCAGTATGTGGTGGGTGCACCACGTATGTGGCACGAACCATCATTCAGCAAATTATACAAGACTATGAAATTATTGGGTATCCGCGGCTCGTCCGTTTGAACCCTAACGTCCCCTGGAAGACTCGAGGAAATGGAGCGTTGTGCATCCAGGTTGGGACCACTCAGGGGGACCGGAAACAGAAAATTGGTGAAATCAACGGACGAGCGGTGTTCTGCTCACCTGGTCCTTTTCCTGAGTTGACTCCGAGTGAGCAGAAAGATGTTGCGAGAATCGTGAAAGAAACCGTGGAGACACAAGCCTGGGTCGATGATGAGAATACCAATCCAGGTTATGTGCTGCTCTCGGAAAAACCGGATGATATGTTGTATTGGAAGGCGGTGACAACACTTGTTTCCCTTCAGGAAGTCCAGAGTCTTTTAAAGAAACATCATGCAGTATTCCAAGGATACAAGAATAATCGAGGGTTGATTGGGGCAACCGCAGCGGTCTGTTGGGAGCCTGGTGACAAGACCTTTGAGCTGATCACGTATCGATCTCCACAACGATGGGGCTCAAAACGACAGGTTGATAAGGAATCGGTTCACCAGATGGATATGCAGTATCCAAGCACTTTTGATAATTATGATTGGGTGAATCATCACAATCGTATCGTCCCCAACTCACCCTGTCCAATTCTGTATGGAATCCGAGGGAATGACCCTGCTTCTCTGATGACAGCCTTCACGCAAGTGACTTCTGAAACGATTGATAGTTGGATGCTGTTTGAGACGAATCAGGGAACCGATGATCATCTCCAACGAAAAACGATTGGACAAGTCATCCCTTTTGAATCGGTGATTGTTCAAGGCTCTGTTGTTACGCCTCCATTCACAATTCAAGGAGGTCATGTCCTTTTTATGATACAGGATTCTACCGGGACGATCCATTGTGCCGCGTATGAACCAACAAAAGAATTCCGTCATATCATACGAGGACTATCCATCGGGGATTTTGTAGAAGTCTATGGAGGTGTACGTGAACAGCCGCTGACCATCAACTTGGAAAAAATCTCCGTCCAACGCCTCACATCTATTACTACGAAAACAGAAAATCCCGTGTGCCCAGCATGCGGAAAGCATATGAAGTCAAAAGGCACCAATCAAGGTTTCAAATGTCGAAATTGCGGCATAAAGAGTACGCAGCTAACCATGCAACAAAAACCACGGTCGATTGAACCAGGGTTTTATGAAGTCCCGGTCTGCGCCCGGAGACATCTCAGCAAACCACTCAAACGCATGAGGCAACAATCAACGGTCTCTGCTATCGGAACCTCAGATACTCCATGACCGAGATGCAATCCACGGTTTCCACATTGCCATCGACGAGAATCGTTCCAGAACATCGGACATGGTACCGCCAATACTGAATAAACCCGAACATATTGGTATGGTCAACGCTAAGGACTTCCATATTTATGACAAGGAAAACATGTTCCGTGACGGTCTCGATGTTGAAAAATAAGGGAACCCACCTAAAATGATTAAACGAGATATGGTCTATGGAAAACCAGATGGTCGGGGAGGGTATTTCCAGATATCCAGCGTTTTTGATGTTTACCACCATTATCGGAATCTGCGTGATTCGCGTTGTACGTATCTCCGCCCAGGTGATCGTGTAAGTCGATGAGCTGCAGGTTCCCCAGAACCATCCGAAATGCAATACGACCCGTGGACCAACGCCCCAGTTATGATCATGATATCCAGTTCCAGTCACATTAAGAGTAGTCGGTCCAATGCTAAGAGTTCCAGTGACATCTGCACGAGGGAGCATCACTACCCACCAGTCACCGGTTTGTTGTTGACGTTTCCAACCATCTGTACAACCGACGAAGCGCAGTGACACAGCACCCCCAGAAAACCTCATGGCTATGTCATAGACAAAGCAATCATCTATTGCATCATATGAGCCATGAATTACCTGGTCGCCTTCAATAAACACCGATGGATATTCGGAGGATGCAGAAAAATCACTTACGTGATACCTCTCATACTGCTCGATAATGAGAGATCCTTGATCATAAACTGTCAATCGTGTTGAGACAATACCTCTGGAAAAAAGATTCAGGACATGTACCCCAAAGACTAACGAGTATCCATTGCTGAGTTTTGCATCGAAATACCACCATTCAATGAAGGGAAGTTGTCCTTGGCCATGGAATGCATCATCTTGTAAGGTGACCTGTTCAATCGATGCCTTTGGGAAATCATCGGTAATAAGGGAACCTGTTGTCAGGCTGAGAGATGGGAATATGCAGAAAAGGACAAGGGTAAGAACCATGATCTCTCGGGTCGTATACGTCATTGTTTCATTCACCGATAGTTTTTATATTGTTGACCTATTATTTATAGATACTGCGGGGGATACAAAACGACGATAACGGGTACTTCAGCGTAATACTTTTTAAGGGATGATTGCTTCTCTGTCTCGACTATCAGGTTACGCGGGTGTAGTGTAGTCTGGTATCACTTAAGCTTGCCAAGCTTAAAACTCGGGTTCAAATCCCGGCGCCCGCACTCAGAGGTTTTATTGCGTTTAGAGATGATAGATATTAATACTATGAGACCTGTTTTTTTCTTTGGTACGTTACTTGCATAAACACCGGGATAAAGAGATACTGATGCAAGCAGTCGTGCAAGTGCATATGCAGGGAGGTATCCGGGAGCGAATACTTTATTAAAAGAGGTACTATTCGTTTTTTCAGCAGGTACGATGGGATGCTAGAACAAACAACAATAGACCGTTCTATCGAGATTAAACGATCCGTGGCTATTCGGGCACTCCGACGGAGTAACATACGACGAAAAGTGACAGAATACCTCTGTGAGATCAGTCCTAATTGCAGTTATACTTCTGAAATAGCATACAATATTGGTGCGACATCATCAAACGTGATCGGTGCGTTACGAGGGATCGAAACACGGTATCGTGAGGAAGAATCTCTTATCGGTCTGAACATGGTCGAAGAGCGATCCGGTGGGAAGAATGTGCGACTCTATGGGGTTACTGATTTTGGGAAAGAAATCATTCAGACCATGAAAGCACGACGATAATCATTGACGATATTTTTTGTTCTCTGAGAAACGCAAAGGGAAAAAATTTCTTTAAAAAAAACTAACAATAGGAAGGAAGAATAGAGGGGGGAAAAGAGGGTATAAAAGTCTAAGATCTTCCTTTCCGTATTGTCGTTTGAGAGGATATCGCGTAGTCTTTTTATGAACATTTTTCGCAGATGAACATGTACATGGATATGCACCTACAAGGAAAGGAGTCCTCATGGAAGAAGCGACAGGATTTCTTCACGGAGCTCTTCCATTCCAACCCCAGTGGTACAGGATATCTTCCTGTTCGCAGAACCTGTGTCTTTGATGTCGACTTTGTTTTCAACGATGAGGAACGGAACATCGGTGAACAGTTTCTGGATGCTTTCCAACATCAGCTGTTGCTTCCTCATCGGATACCCGCTGGTCTCTGATGGATCAAAGACAAAGACGATAAGGTCGGCGAGATGTCGTAACGCGGCAATCGCCTGCCGTTCGATGGCATTCCGCTCTGCGAGAGGCCGATCCAGGAGCCCAGGGGTGTCGATGATTTGATAGCGTTTTTTCTCAAACCGGACTGTTTTTATCATATGGCCAACAAAGATCTGTTTTGTGGTAAACGGGTACTGGGCGATCTCAGGTTTTGCTTGAGACAGTTGTCTGATGAGTGATGATTTTCCCACGTTTGGATACCCTGCGATCACCACCGTGGGAACATCCTCAAGGTCAGGGAATTGTCGTAGGATCTTTTGGGCATCTGCGAGGAACAGGAGGTTTTTATCTACTTGTTTCACGATGGAGGACACTCGACCATAGACCTCTTTTTGTTTTTGTTTGAGAAACTCGATATTGCCTGTTTTCGTCAACGCACTCCTCTGGGTTTCGTAGACCATCGCAATCGTCTTTCGAGCCCAGTCGACCGCACCGAGAGATTTCTTCAGTTTATTCGTATCAATCTTAATGTCAATAATTTCCTGATAAAACAAGGGGAGTTTGTCAATCGATGGAAAGTTTTTCACATACGATTCCAAGCGGGTTGTCAGGTCAGTGATGAACGTTTCCGTTCGTGCGATGACGAGTTTTTTTATCTGATAGCGTTTATCTCGGTCATGTATCTGTATTTTTTTTGTCCGCCGAATCGATTGATCAAGGAGTTGTTTCGCAGGAAGAATCGGAGGGATGTTTCTAAACATAAGTTTGAAAAGGTTTATGTGATACCATTAAATTAAGCTGTTGGTACACCTATGGATGAAGGATTTATCCTAGCAAACAAATTCAGGCGAGTGATTTTTGACGAACTTGCTGCTGGAGAAAACGACATTAAACGTATCGCGAAAAAAAATCGTATGATACCTCGAGTCGCGCAACGCATCATCGATGAATTTATCATGGGGGGTATCGTCGAAAAAAAAGGGAACAGGTACATGTTTACCGATGAAGGGAAAAAACTTGTTGAAACAATCGGAAAATAAACAGAGAGGGGAGAGGACACACCCCTTGAAACCATATCTCATGCAGACCCTCAAGGAGCTCGCGTTGCTGGGGGCGGTGCACAATAAGATCGAGTTGTCGTCCCATGAGCTTGCCGAACAATTATGCACCAGTCAACAGACCGCGTCACGGTACCTTCTCGAGCTGGACACCCAGGAGATGATCACTCGAGAGTTAGGAGTTAAAAAACAGCTGATCCAGATCACCGGAAGGGGGGCGGAGGCGTTGGAAACCGAATACCTCGCCTACAAACAGATCTTTGATCTCACGAGCAAAGTCGTATTTAGAGGAAAAATCGTGTCAGGCATGGGTGAGGGAAAATATTACACAGGGCAGAAAGGCTATGCGCATCAATTTGAGAAACGACTTGGTTTTGTTGCCTATCCAGGAACGTTGAATGTCGAAATCGAATACATTGAACGGAATAAAATCCGATTGCTCCGAAGCTATGGCGGCATCGAAATCGATGAGTTCCAAGCGGAGGATCGAACATTCGGAGGGGTGATCTGTTTCAAAGCAACGATCAACGGCAGGAAAGGAGCGATTGTGCTGCCGAAGCGAAGCCATTATGCGACGGTTCTTGAATGTATCTCCCCAGATAATCTCCGCGAAACGCTCGGCGTACATGACGGCGATGTCGCAGAAGTGGTCGTGTATCTGTGAACCCTTATGAGGTGTTATGAAAAATCAGTTTGTTGCTGAAACCCTGTACTTGATTGCGGACCTGCTGGATTTAAAAGGAGAAATGTTTTTTAAAACCCGAGCGTACCGCATCGCTGCACAGACAATCGAATCTCTAGAAGATGACATCGAAGACCGAGTGCAGCAAGGCACGTTGGAATCAATCTCGGGTGTTGGGGAGGCGCTGGCAAAAAAGATAACCGAGCTGGTCCGAACCGGGAAGCTTGAGTATCTTGAACGATTGAAAAAAGAAGTCCCGACTGGCCTGATTGATCTCCTAGGCATCCCCGGGCTTGGACCAAAGAAGGTCGCTGCTCTGTACAAAAACCTTGGTATTACCACGATCCAGGACCTTCAAAAGGCAGCCAGCAACGGGGAACTCCGGACACTTGAGGGATTCGGGGAGATTACCGAACGGAACATCCTGCGAGGGATCCAGCTGCTGGAAAAAACAAGCGGACGGGTCCTGCTGAACGTCGCCTACGAGGATGGCAATCGACTTGTCTCGTATCTTAAGAAGAACAAGAAGATCAGAAAAATAAACATCGCAGGGAGCCTCCGTCGCATGAAGGAAACCATCGGGGACCTGGATATTCTTGCCTCCTCCACCGACCCTGAGGCAGTCATGGAGTATTTCGTCCAGTATCCAGAGGTCGCCACCGTGCTTGCAAAAGGAACGACCAAATCCAGTGTCCTTTTAAACGACAATCTGCAGGTGGACCTGCGTGTGGTTGAGGAAAAAAGCTATGGGGCTGCCCTCCAATATTTCACGGGCTCAAAGGAACATAATGTGACGTTGCGTGGATATGCAATCAAAAAAGGATTCAAGTTGAACGAATACGGGCTGTTTGAGAAGGACACAGAAAAATACATCGCGGGAAAAACAGAGGAGGAAATCTATAAAAAAATTGGTATGCAATACATCGAACCGGAACTCCGGGAGAACCGTGGTGAATTCGAGGCAGCGAAGAAGAAGATGATGTTACCGACCCTGGTTGGTTCCGATGACATCACCGGGGATTTCCACGTTCACTCCATCTGGAGCGACGGAAGCGACTCCATTGAAACCATCGCGTCTGCTGCTCATCAACGGGGGTATGCGTTTATCGGGATCACGGATCATTCACAATCCCTGAAGATTGCAAATGGGCTTACGGAAGACCGGGTGCAGAAAAAAATACATGAGATTCAAAACGTCCGTAAGAAATTTCCCGATCTGCGGATCTTCTGTGGAACAGAATGCGACATCAGAACAGACGGAACATTGGATTACAGCAATAAAATATTACGACAGTTTGATTTTGTGTACATCGGGATCCATACTGCCTTTAAAATGGATAAAGAATCGATGACCAAACGGATCATCAGAGGGATGGACAACGACCAGGTGAATTTCCTCGCGCATCCCACCGGTCGGCTCATTGGGAGACGCGACCCGTATGAAGTCGATATCGAACAGATCATTGACGCAGCAAAAGAAACCGAGACGTTTCTTGAGATAAACTCGTTCCCTGATCGATTGGACCTCGATGATGTCCACATCAAACAAGCAAAGGACCATCAGGTACGCTTCGTCTTGG
>JBAZLE010000045.1:0-13474 GCA_041650455.1 Thermoplasmatota archaeon
GCAAGGTTAATGTGTTTCACGCTCATGTCAAATCACAGGACGTGGGTTTGTGAAAACACTTCGAAACGCAGTCGTCGCAGGCCAGTTTTACCCAGGCAGTGAACAACAGCTCCTCCAACAACTCGAGGAGTGTTTTCTTGAGAAACGAGGATACGGGAAACTCCCGGTGCTTCAAAAAACGGTGGGCGCCTTGCGGGGCCTGGTGGTTCCCCACGCTGGCTTCATCTACTCAGGAGCGATCGCGTCCCATGCGTACGGGCGTCTTGCCAAGCAGGGGTTTGCGGACACGTTCATCATCCTGGGGCCGAACCACACGGGGATGGGCTCTGGGGTTTCTGTCATGACGCAGGGTGCCTGGAAGACCCCCTTGGGAATCGTTCCCATCGATGAGCCCCTTGCGAAATCCCTCGCCACCGGGATCGTAGACCAGGATGCGTCGGCGCATACCTACGAACATAGCATCGAGGTGCAGCTGCCCTTTTTACAATTTCTTGCGCAAGGCCGAAGTTTTTCCTTTGTCCCTCTCTGTCTGATGATGCAGGATTCCGACACGGTCCAAGACATCGGAGAAATCCTCACAAAGGCGGTCCAGGAATCGAAGAAGCATGTCGTACTCATCGCGAGCAGTGATTTTTCCCATGCCGGATTCAATTACCGCAGCAGCCCACCACCAGGGATGCGTGTCGATGAATACGCGACACAACAAGACACCCTTGCCATCAAGGAGATTCTCGCGCTGGACCCTCAGGGGCTCATTGAGACTGTGGAGCAACACGATATCACGATGTGCGGGTCTGGTCCGGTCGCAGCCATGCTGCTTGCGGCAAAGAACCTTGGTGCGAGTCGGGCGGAACTCTTAAAATATGGAACATCGTACGAGGTCCACCCGGGATCCTCCTGTGTCGGGTACGGGGCGATCGCGGTTTCCTAGGTGAATGAAGTATGAAGAAACAACCAGTGCAGGATATCGAATTGACCCAACCTCTCACCACTAACCAGCTGGTAAAAGAATTGTACAAGTCTGGGGGGTTTTCAGCAAAGAAGGTAGCAGACGGTGTCGACATCCTCGAGCGGATGGTACATGACACAGGGTGTGTGAAGTTCCTGTCGTTTCCCGCCTGCATCATCTCCACTGGGACCCGCGGGGTCATCAAGGAGCTGGTGAAAAGAAAACTCGTCGACGTGATCATCACCACCACTGGGACCCTGGACCATGATCTCGCAAGGGTCTGGAAACACTATTACCATGGGTCGTTCATGGCGGATGATACGAAACTGCATCAGCAGGGAATCAACCGCCTGGGGAACATCTTTATCCCCCTGGAATGCTACGGGCCGGTCCTGGAGAAGAAGATGCAGCCGATCCTTCAGGAGCTCTATCCGATTCAACAGAAATGGTCCACGAAGGATCTCATCTGGGAGTTTGGGAGACGACTTGAAACGGAGAAGAACGGGAAAGATTCTCTTTTGTATTGGGCGGCGAAGAACCACATCCCCCTGTTTGTCCCGGGGATCATGGACGGTGCGTTCGGCTCGCAGCTCTGGATGTATTACCAGGAGCATCGGGACTTTACGATTGATCTGTTCAAGGATGAACAGGACCTCTCAGACATCGTCTTTGATGCGAAGAAAACCGGTGCGCTCATCATTGGCGGGGGAATCTCCAAGCATCATGTCATCTGGTGGAACCAGTTCTGCAATGGGTTGTCCCATGCGGTGTATCTCACCACCGCGGTCGAGTATGACGGCAGCCTCTCAGGGGCGCAGACACGAGAAGCGATTTCCTGGGGGAAGATCGCAGAAAAAGCTGATAACGTCACCATCGAAGGGGACGCCACGGTGTTGCTCCCCCTGATGATTAGTGCGTTACTCGAACGACTCTAGTCAAAACAGAATTCTTACTTGTATGCTGGTCTTTTCTTCTCAAAGACCCGGTTGAGGATTTCCTTTTCATCAGCAGTCCGAATCAGCTCCTCTGAGTCGGAGGTGGTTTGCTCTGGTTCGTCCATCTGGTGGTGTCTCTTTTGGGTTGCTTTGTTCAGCATCCCGTAGGCTTCGTTGACGAACTCCAGTTCCTCCTTGGTGGGACACCAGGAAATCATATTCTTATTGGTAAAAAAGTTCGGTGCGTTGCGGTCAAACTGAATAGCAATCATCATCTCTCCGGAAGTGGCATCCTTTTCAAGTTGGAGAGAAACATAGATATTTTCTTGTCGTTTCATACGATTCCCATCCTTGTTGTACTATCGATAACAAATAGAAGGTTTTATATTTTTCTTTTTCTGGGAATCATGTAGCAGATGAAGGAGCTAGGGTACTTCTATCACGAGACCGTTTCATGCATATAATTCTCCGATGATTGGAGGTTGGTGCATTCTTTTAAAAAAGGGGAAATGAAGAAAGAGAAAAAAATGACAGGACGAGGCTACCCTTTATTGTTTTTCTGAGACTTCTGAAACAAGCTCGGTGTTCTGTGCGGAGGATTTCAGAAATTTCAGGATGAATTCTTTCTGTTGTTGACTCAGTGCCATGGGTTCACCCTTCCATGTTGTAATAATCAAGGATATCGAAGAATTCTTTCTTGATGATGTATCCTTGATCTGTCTTTTTGATTAAATCGTGTTTCAAGCAGAACTCAATAACCTCATTGGGTTCGTTGTTTTCATCCATCTCTTTTTCACCTCATTCTGATGAGAGACCGTATCACCTCTCATCATGTTCCTTGTTGCCAATGAACATATATAAAGCTACCTTGGAAAAATACCAAAATGAAAAGAGACCCCACGTCACCCTCTAGGAGAAACAACACAGAGCGACCATTAAGATTATATGAAAACACGAGTTCCCTTCTATGGCATGATGACCGCAACTTGCAACACCAGCCTCCTGTCCACCGTCCGACGTGCAATAAATATCACTGCTCTCCTTCTTACCCTTGCCGTACTCTCCAGCAGCTTTGGATATACGACCACCCTCCTTCTCCCGCTCCTCGGTTTCTTCCTTTTACTCGGAATCGTTCTATTGAACCTGCCCCTCCGCCAGACGCTCCGCTGCCTTTCGAAAACACACCCGCACCTACGAACACTCCTCTTTGGAGTTCTCTTCTGCACCGCTGGATTTCTCCTTTTAATTACCACCAAAACACCCTTGCTATGGATCAGCAGCGTACCGCTCATCATCTCTGGTCTTGACCTCTGTCTCCGAGCGGCCGACCGTCAAAGAAGCGAACTACATCTCCTCGCGGTCACCTCCTTTGGATACGCCATGGTGTTCCTCCTCCTCCAGACCATCCCTCTTGCCTGGTCCCTGTATCAACAAAGCTCCCTGGCAATCTCCCATGGCCTTGGGGTCCTGACAACCACTCCGCTCTCCCTTGGTCCGACCACCAGCGGACTACGCCTCCTCCTCGTATTTCTGAGCGTTCTCATCAGTGGAGTCCTTCTTTTACCCAGGAAAACACGCAAGCAGATTGGTTGGTTTTGCCTCTGCGCCACAGGACTCTGTCTGCTGTGGGTGTCGTACCTTCTGGTGTTGAATCTTGTTTCGTATCCGTCCACTGAAGCATTCCACCTCCATCCTTATTTCTTCATCATCGGTCTTGTTCCCACCCTTGGGTTTTTCCTTCGTACTGCTGACACCGCGCCTTCATCATCTCTTCCTCACAAGACCCCTCTCAAGCAACACCTGAAAAACGGTGCGGTCTGGGCTATGGTACTTGTCTTTCTCTCTACCAGCCTCCTCACTGTTTTTATCAACAGTGGCGATTCTTCCCTAGAGCAGCACACCGTCACTTTTTACGCAGGACACATGGTCGGCACCTGGGACGTCCCGGAATATGGAACGTACGGGAAAGACGCGGTCGGCATGTTTGGCCTCTGGCCGATCTATCTAGCGACCCTGGGGTACACGACAGAACTCCTCGTCGAAAATGCCACCCAGTTCCTGAATGCGACCCAGCCCTCTACTCAGAACATCACCCGGTACCTGAATCTCACAGACTACGCAACCATCCGAGAACTCCCCTCTCTGACGCAGACCACCCTTGACAACACCGCTATCTTCGTCGTATCGAACCTGAACGAGTCGTTCTCAGAGCAGGAACGAACCATCATCTGGGAATATGTCAACAACGGCGGTTCCCTGCTGGTCATCGGAGACCACACCAATGTCGGTGGCATCCAACTTCCCTTAAATCACCTCCTTGCCCCGGTTGGGATCCGGTATCGGTTCGACTCGGCGCTCCCCTTGGATGAGACATTCAGCTGGCTGACCTGCACGCAGGCTCTTCATCATCCTGTAACGGTTTCCCTGCCAAGGTCTGATGTCCTTCAATATGGGATCGGGGCGTCCCTGGAGATTTCCTCCTCCGCGTTTCCCCTCCTCATCGGATCCGCTGCGCTCTCCGACCAGGGAGACGAAGCAAATCCCGATGTCGCGTACCTGGGTGATTACGAATACACCAAAGGAGAACAGCTTGGGGATGTGATCCTCATCGCTGGTGCCTATTACGGAGCAGGCAAAGTCCTTGTGTTTGGGGACACCTCCTCATTTCAAAACCCGGCTCTGCCGTTTTCCTCTCCCTTCCTCTCCAACACCTTCCGCTGGTTATCGAGCAACCAAACCGGGTCCATGACCCTGCTGCAGAGAGCTTGTTCCCTGCTCCTGCTCATCCTTGCCGTACTCCTCTATTATGTTTTCCGGAGGAACACGGTTTCCTTCGCAGGGTTCCCGCTGGTCTTCTGCGTGGCCTTGCTTCTTACCACGCTGCTGAACCCTCTTTTCTTCACCACCACCGAGAGCACGTTGGCTGACAACCTCGTCTACATCGATACCTCTCATGGCGAGCGTTTCTCCAAAGAAACCTTCACAGACGACTCCGTTAACGGCCTGATCATGAACCTCCAACGCAACAACCTCCTCCCAGTCCTCCTCCGAGAGTTTTCCCAGGACCCGATCATGAACAGCCGCATCCTTGTTTTCCTTGCCCCGACCGCAGCTTTCAGCGCAGAAGAAGTCAGGTTCCTCCAACGGTATATGACACAGGGGGGCGTCGTGATCCTTGCCACCGGCTACGATGATAAACTCGCATCCCTGCCCCTGCTCCAGGCATTCAACGTCGATGTTGAACCGATTCCCTTAGGCCCGGTGCCCTATGTCGAGGAGAACCTCACCTTATATCAAAACGAGCCACGCTTCGTCGACAGCTGGCCGCTGTCGTTTCCGCAAGCCCCGGCGCAGTCCTACTACAACTTCACCTGGGACAACCTCACGTATCACCTGGTCGTGTTTCTCCCGCAGGGTGCTGGCGGTCTGGTGGTCATCAGCGACAGTCGCTACCTGCTGGACAAGAATTTGGAATCGATTTACGACTACTGGCCAGGGAACATCCTGTTCATAAAATACCTCCTCGATGAAGTACTCAAAACGGAGGAACAACCATGAAACGAATGCTGTGGCTTGGCATCCTGTTTCTCTCCGCAAGCTGGCTGTTCTTCATCCCCCAGTTCACCCTGCCGGACCTCATGGCAGGAACCCTCTGCGTCGTGCTGGGCGCAGCATGTACCATTCTTGGGATCTGGCACATGGTTCAAAAACAACTTGACGTCCGATACACCGTCCTTCTCATCCCGGTTCTCCTCGCTCTCCTCATCGTCCCGTTTCCCTTCAACCCGGGACTTGTGGTCCTTGCGTTCGGGCTTCTCGCCATGCTCCTTTCCTCTCAACACGGGCGCTTCCAAGCGATTCCCTTTGGTCTTCTACTCTCAGGGTTCCTGCTGCTGCTTCAGACGATGGTGTTCCCCTTCTCTGTGTCCTTTGTTTCCCATGGGCATCGACTTGACTTCCTCTCACCAGTGGTCTCCGTCCTAGCAAACCTTTTTGGTTTCTCCACATCAGCAAGCAATGGTCTTCTCTTCGTCCAAACCTTGCAACAAACCTATCCGGTCACCATCACCTGGGAGAAGCTTGGGTTCTCTCTTCTTCTGAGCCTTTTTCTTGGAGCCCTGGTTCTTTTTGTGCTATTTTATGAAAAACGAACCATCCTGAAACACTTGATAATCTTCTTGGTCGCGGCGGTACCCTATCTCCTTTTGCGTTTCCTTGTCGTTCTGGCTCTTTATGGAAACACCAGGGATCTTTCGATTTTTTGGGATCCTCTTGTGACCTTGCTTAGTTTCCTTCCCTTTGCATTGTTACTCATGAAGCTCCTCCCCTTCACGGGTCTTCCAGGCAGACGCTTGCAGATCCCTGCTTTATCGCTACACAAGAAGCATCTTGCGGCGTTGCTGCTCGTATTTCTGCTTGTTTTTTCCCTCACCGGTGCGTTTTTGTTCCAGGACCCCGGTTCGATGAAACAGGGTCGTGTCCTCATCGATGAATATCACAGTCAATGGGAGGATACTCGTCGCCCATTGGACACCGACTGGTACGGATTGCTCTCGACATACAATTATTATTCATGGGCACAATGGTTGCAGTATCATTACCCCGTTCAGATAAATAATGACCGCCCGCTCACCGAAAGCCTTCTTGGCACCTGTGATGTCCTTATCCTGAAATGTCCCACGGAGAGCTATACCGCATCGGAGATTGACGCAATTACCGCCTTTGTCAAAAAAGGCGGCGGGCTGTATCTTATCGGGGATCATACCAACGTGTTTGGGATGAACACGTTTCTGAATCAACTTGCGGAGCAGTTCGGGATCCGATTTCGAACCGATGCGACCTATGAGCTAGGAACCGGGAATCTCTCCGTCTACGAAACCGATCCGTTGTTCTCTCATCCGGTGATGCGGCACGTGCCGCGTTTTGAGTTTATGACCTCCTGTACCCTGGAGCCGACCTCTGTTTCCGCCTCATTACGCATGGAAAATATCATCATCGGTAACCGCCTCATCAGTGAACCAGGCACCTATGCGACGGAGAATTTCTTCCGGGAATCCCTTTCTTCCCCTGACGCTGAGTTCGGGTATCTTCTGCAGGCAGCTGCGATCAGACATGGAGCAGGTCGGGTGGTGGCGTTTACGGATAGCACAGTGTTTTCCAGTTTCTGTGTGTTCACTGATGGATACCCTTCCTTTACGCTTGGGGTCATTGACTATCTGAATCGAACGAACACGGTTTTTTCTCTGAATCTCGTCCTGTTTATCCTCTCTCTGCTTCTCGGTGTCAGTCTCGTGGTCATCCTGAGACCTGTTCCGAAACCTATCCTCCTTTGGATGGTCCTCTTTTCTGGCCTGCTTGCGTTCTGCATCGCCGCACCGCTCAGCTCGTACCAGACTGATCTTTCTTATCCATTGCCACTGCCTCAGATAGACTATACGCGGGTCTGCTTTGAACTGCAGCATTCGTCCATGAACGTCTCGCTCAAACCGACTTCTTCACTCGGCACTGACCCGAGTAACTTTGGAACCTTCTATGTCTGGACCCAACGACTTGGGGTGGTTCCCTCGTTAGAACCCACCCTTCTCGAAGCGACAGAAAACGGGCAGATCATTGTTCTTATCAACCCGACAAGAGCCTTTACCGAACAGGATATCCAGCTGCTGACAACCTTCTTCGAACGCGGTGGTCGACTGCTTGTTCTGGATAGCATCAGGAATCCTTCTTCAACTGCAAATGAGCTGCTGGGTAACTATGGGGTATGGATCACAACCACCACGAAGGATTCTCCGTTGTCACAGAATGCGTCGCAGAATGAAAGTGACAATGAACGTCCGATGCCTGTGGGGATGATGACCACCCCGCATCTGACCATCACCGGGGGAACCCCGCTGTTGACGAACACGGACCAGGATGTCGCTGTAAGCCTTTCGGAATTTGAAAATACCACCACCGGGAAGACAGGGAGACTGCTGGTCGTGGTCGATTCCTATACGTTTTGTGATGCTATCATGGGAAGTACGTTTACAGTACCGACAGAACGACAACGCTTGGTTTATGACACGGAGTTCTTCCTTTTCACTCAACTTCTTTTCCCTTAGATAAATACTGTTTCTTTTCATAGCATTGGATATTATCACGCAATAAGAATTAAATACAGGGACCTGGATAAGTAGTATTGGGAAAGAACTATGAAGAAAATACCTCTCATATTTAGCATATCGGCAGCTGCTCTCCTTCTCCTTGCATCGTTAAGCTCGGTGATTGGGACCAACAATGTGTCATCGACACAGACCGTCGAGTCACCCTTGTTTACGGTGCGAACCTCTCGTTCCATTCAAACACAAAGCGATCACACGATACGTTCCCAGTATCTCGGGAAGGGAGTGAACTCTCATCTGTTCAAAGCCATACAACCCACACTGAACAGCGCTCTGGATAGAACCGTGAAATTGCTCAATGCCAACCCCGCCTTTTTCGCCCAATTCCTTCGCACCCTCTGCTCCAATCCAAGGATTATCGCACTCTTACAAGAGCAGGGGATTACGATGGCACAATTCAAGACGCATTTGAATCTCTTAAAAAATAATCCGTCGCTGTTCGTTGAAGAAATCCAGAACGCTGAACCAAAGCTTTCCGCACAACAATTACACACCCCTGTGCCGCTGCAGCTGAACACCTCTAACCCGATAGGATGTGTCATCACTGCGATCGTAATGATTCCTATCGTGCTGGTGATTGGACTTATCGTCGTGTTATTCACGTTACGTATCTTACAATGTCTGAAACTCGATGAGGTCATGAACACGATCATGGCGCAGATCTTGCAAGGTCTGTCCCCTGCGGGGTTCAACATCTAACCATTTTTTCTTACTTTTTATTTTTTCCGCGATATATTTATATAGAATTCCCATGAACTGGTACTATACGAACCATGATAACCCATTTGAGAACAACACTCCCATCAACAATTCTGCTGCTCTGTCTGTTTCTTGGTAGTGTACCTCTTCAAACACTTGGGGTCGAATCTGCTGGATCTCTTCATGGGGTATCTCTTGATGCGGTTCTGCAGCAAGGCAGGGACGACGTGCGATCAGAACAGAACATTCCAGCAGATCGTTCGAATGACCTTATTGGTTTAGGACAGTGGTACAACCACCATCCGCTGGTTGACTACGCAACTGTGATAGGGACGTCGATAACGGTGAAATTCCGGGATGGGTCCTACACTGTCCTCCTGGATCCGTTTCTTGAGGAACAAACAGTCATGAGGACAGCACAAAATCGATTTCTTTATGAGAGTGATAAAGGCGACGGGAGTAAAACCGCAATCATCTTAAATCCCGCTGAATCGATGTACGGTCATTACCAATGTCAGCGTATCATCGCCACCTTGCTTCGAAAAGACTATTCGATTGAATACCTCGCAAACCAAGCGGTGGATATCGGCTATCTCCGACAGAATCTCTCCGCAGATATTGTGTACATGAACACCCATGCAGGATATTTTGATGTGGACGGCGATCAGCAGGCTGACGCCGTGGTGATCGCGACGGGGGAGCTGTGGACGAATGAAACAATACAGAAATACCCTTATGAGTATCAGCATCAATTGATCATCAAAGGAATGGTCGGTGACCAGGGGTATGTCGCGTTCACCCCTGCGTTTATTGAACATTATTATGCTGAGGGCTCGCTGCCTGATTCTCTTGTTTTCATGGCGACCTGTTATGCGGTGTATGACTCTTCGATGGCGCAGTCGTTCCTTGATGCTGGGGCGAACGTCTACGTCGGGTGGTCAAACAACACGGTCTTCTGGACAAACAGCAGAACCTCGGTGCACGCCTTCCGTTTATTCTCCCTGGGTTTGACCGTACAGCAAGTTTGCAGACTGATACGGTCCGGTGGTTTCTATAATTGGTTGTTCCACTCAAAACTCTTGTATGTTGGTGATGGGACGTATCGGATCCCCTAAAATCTCTATTGTAACCAGAACATCGATCGCATCATCAGCAGGGTCTGCGAGGGAAGCACTGCAGGATTTTTTCCCTCAAGCATGTCCACTGTTGCTTGGGTGAATGTTTCGACGATTTGTTGGAAATACCATCGTCCGTAATCGCTGTCTGCACGTGCGGGACTGCCGACGTATCCTTCGTTTATCCCCAGTTCCTTAAAGGTTTTCCCCAGGACCCGTGGTGAATACAAATCACGATAGATACTCTGAAGATCCTTGTAGCAGGGGTCAACAAGATAGGGGTATTGATAGTTCATCAGGGATGTCTCGCGAAAACAGGCGTGCACCTCTTTTTTTGTATCAAAACCGACCTGTGGTTCCCGCTTTTCCACTTCTTTGCTGTAGAAGTACGGGCCCCATGGTTCGATGATGTGGATGGGATGAATTTTCATTGCTTTGTTCATCCCACTGTAAATGCCTTTGAGATGCCCGAGTGCCATATGAAATGTACAAATCACAAAATACTTGAACCCAAATTTCGCAAGAGAATCACAACTATCGAAAATAATTGTTTTTATTGTTTTTACCTGGGTTGAGATGGTGCCAGGGAAATCAGACGCCATCTTAGAATATCCCAGTGGGATAGGGGGAAACAGAACGCTTATGTACTCAGGTTTTTTCTTACTGATGAGTCGTATCGTCTCCTTTGCCGCGTCTCGTGCGGTTAGGAAATCTGTCCCAAGGGGGAGATGTGGTCCATGTTCTTCCAAGGGGCTCATCGGGATGAATATGATGGTTTTGTTTCGGTCGAGGGCATCGAGTTGTTTCCAGGAGAGTTCCTCAAGCTGCATGATTTTTTTCTCGTTTTTCCCATTGTTCTTGGCTGATTTTATGTAATCACCTCACATCCATCCTCTTTGACAATCACGGTATGCTCCTTCTGTGTCACAATCCCGCCTTTTGCCTCGACGAGTTGCGGGTAGTGTTTCATCACCCCTAAGAACGATAATTTCTTCATCGCGAGATCATCTTTCGGGAACAACTCGTGGACCCATCGCTGTGCGAAAGGTAATGTTCCGAACTGTTTCCAGATTTTGTGAGACAAGACTTTTATCTTATTGTCTCTGATGAGTTTTGCTTTGATGGATTCTTTGCAGAGGTAGATATTACTCCCATTCCCTGCTATCACATGACCAGCGCCGTTGGTCGCGAACGGTTCAATCGCGACGACATCTCCTTCGTGTAAAGTGGTTTTCTCTCCTAGAGACCCGACATTGGGAATTGAGACTCCTGAATGAAGCTCATACCTCCCCAGTCCATGTCCCATGAGATTTTCGATGGGTTTGTACCCAAAGGATGTGATCGTGCCTTCGATGGTTTTCCCTGCTTCAGAGAGCGGCAGATGCACTGTTAAGATATCGATGACTTTTTTTAATGCCTCGTCTGACGCGCGGATCATCGTATCATACTGATGCGTGTCCAGTTCAATGGTGACTGCGGTGTCCGCGATATACCCGTCGATGTGCGCTCCGACATCGAGTTTAACCACGTCGCCTTTCTGGAACGTCATTGGATCCTCATGCCAAGGGCTATAGTGCGCCGCAAGGGTGTTTAGTGCGATATTGACGGGGAACGCAAGACCTGCACCATTTTTCGTTATTCTGTTTTCAATCAGAGTTGCAACGTCTAAGAGCCGTACTCCTGGTTTGAGTAAGGAGACGCCGTACTCTCGGGCTTCTGCTGCGATTTTTCCTGCGCGTTTATAGTTTTCATAAATCGAATCATCCATGTGAGATCACATCCAGAAGCTCTTGTTCCCTAATAGAACCTTCGCGAACGATCCGCGGGGTGTTCATTGATAGATCAACAATCGTCGATGCGGTGCCCTCCTTTCTGCCATCATCGAGGTAGACTGGGATGACGGTTCCTAACTGTTTGAGAATCGCTGTGATGGTCCCTTGGGTTTTTTTCTGATGGATATTCGCACTTGTCACAGTCAATGGTCCGTAACGTGAGAGTAATTGTAATGCGATTGGGTGCTTTGGGATGCGTATTCCTATCGTATCAGCACCACCGGTGACTCTGGATGGTACGGATGGTTTTTTTTTCAAGATGATGGTGAGGTTTCCTGGTAAAAATCGTTTGCTTATTTTTTCTGCTGGTTCATTCATCCAGGCAACCGATTCAATCTCTTTGAGTGAGGAGACCGCGACAGGCAAAGGGATCGTGTAGGGTCGTCTTTTTACGTCAAAAACTTTTTTGACCGCATTTTCGTTGTAGATGTCTGCACCAAGCGCATAGAGCGTATCGGTCGGATAAACAATGAGTTCTCCTTGTTCTAACGCGTGGAGTGCGGCTGAGATATCGTTTTGTATCATGGGTTTTACTTGTCTGTTTTTATGAAATCGCCAAGGGTGAATCCTGCTCGGGTTCCTTTCTGCGACCCGGTGGGAACTTCTTTTATTTCTTCCATCAACTGGACGCTGAGCTCTTTTTCTAACTTCGTGATCGTCTGATCCGATGGTCGAAGGTCCCCGTTTTCTAGTTTGGCGATTGTCACGGTCCGTTCCCCGATTCGAAACCCGAGTTCTTCTCGGGTGAGTCCTTTCTTTTTTCGTGCTTGTTCGATGCGCTGATTCCAGTTCGTCACGAGTTCCTTTGCCATGGTTTTGTCTTTGTAGATATCTCGTTCGATGGTCGCTGGTTTTTTCATGACAACGCGCGATGCTTGGACTGGGCTTTTTGTTGGTCCTGGTTCTGGTGGCACAAACCCTTCTGCGTATTTCAGGCAATCGGGGCAGACGAACATTTTCGCCCCGTCAATGATGGCTTCTTTTCCACCTTTACACTCTCTCCCACACAGCTCACAAGGCATTTCACAGTCCCTCCAAGAGGTATCTTGTTATAGCAACCCTGCTTTCTGCAGGATCATGAGGTCTTCCGTGCTGAGTTTCTCCCCGCGTTTGAACCGCTCGAAGATATCATCCGCCTCTTTCTGGGCGGCGGAGACGTCAGCCATTTTTTTCTTTTTCTCTTTCTTCTTCTCCGTACTGGAGATGGTTTTCTCCAGTTCATGGATGTTGTTCACATGATCGATGAATTCTTTATGCAGCTTATCTGCCTCAATTTTTGTCACGACGATATTTTCTTGTATCTCTGTTGTTCGTTTCACGAGTTTATCTAGCTGCTGTAACTGTTCAAGCATCCCTTGGTGTTCTTCCTGTGCTTTCTTTGCCATTTTCTCGACGAGTTCATGTTGTTTTTCTGCTTTCTGGCGTGTCAGTTTTTCTTCCTCGATTGCTTTTTTCAGCTTCGGATCCTTGTTTAATTTCTCGTCTGCATCCTTGATTTTCAGATGGATGCCTTTAATCGTCTCAATCAGTTTTTTTTCCTTCTGAGCGGACATGGGTTGGGTCATCTGTTCGGTTTCAAGTTTCTTCAGATATTGTTTTAATTCGTTGAGGTTCACACCTGAATTCGCGGTTCGTTCCCGCTCAAGTTCTTTGATCTTCTTTTTTAACTCGAGGTGATGGCTGAGAAATTCATTTCGTTGTTCTTTTGCATGCTTGACTCGTTCGTTATGTTCATCGCGTTTTTTCTTATGTTCCCCAATCTGGTTTCGTATCTGTCGAACTTTTG
>JBAZLE010000046.1:0-13289 GCA_041650455.1 Thermoplasmatota archaeon
TGAGGCTTCAACAAGCCCTGTGTTTTTGATTTCAGCAGAGACGCCAAATCCACCGGAGATTGTTCCAATCTCAACCCGTGGTCCTTCAGTGATTTGAATTGTTATCGTATCAGAC
The DNA here is from genome assembly GCA_041650455.1 of Thermoplasmatota archaeon. Lineage (GTDB taxonomy): Archaea > Thermoplasmatota > E2 > DHVEG-1 > DHVEG-1 > SM1-50. Next base: position 116 of record JBAZLE010000046.1, read on the forward strand.
CAGACACTCTCCACCCCACTTGTATCCTTTGCTTTCACCTTCACTGAATAATCCCCTTCGGTCATCCATTGATGGGTCGCTTGAACCGATTGTCCCGATACATTGGGGCCAAGCCAGGCGCTTTGTGTTCCATCGCCCCAGTCCCATTGATAATACAACAGATCTCCGGTATCAGGATCGGTTGTACTCGAAGTAAAGGTATAATCGATATTCGTCTTGCCTGAGGTCGGACCAGAGGGGAGAACAGGTTTCTCTGGGGGATGGTTGGTGGTTTCCGTGATTGTCAAGGCAGGATCACCGAATAAGTTCGTCTCATAGTACGCCCAGCGAATGCATGATCGACCGATAATCGGCAGGTTATCCTCTTTTGAATCATGATTCGCTCGTCCGATCTGTCTCAGGTTCTCTCCGAACACCGCATCCCAGAACTGACGATGCAACCGTTGTGAATCCCCATCGGTGCTATAGGACCAGAACCACCCGTACCGGGCGTTCATGATACATGCAAACGCGCCGTGTGTGGTTTTTATCGTGAAATGTTCCGCGATACAGTCCCCCGTATCAAACCCACCGGCCATACATCCTTGAGAATAGATAAAGCAGGTGCGGTTCGAAGGGTTCGTCAGACCGTCGACGTCATAATTGTCCAACTTTAAATTATAATTGTATGACGCATGACCCAGGTGATTGAGGATATGGACACCGTTGTTAAGAATTGAAATGATCGCTGATGGCGGCCAGTCATATCCCGGAGCATCATATAATTTAGTGATTACGTAATCATCTGTTGATATACCAACGGTGGTATATCCATCGTCCGATGAACCATTCACCAGTTGATCCATATAGGTGCCGCCGTAGCTTGCGATTCCATAGTTCCCAAGGTATTCGGCAGCTAAACATACTTTTTTCAGATACGGGTCATTGATATCTCTATTGATATATGCAACGGTTTTTGTAACGAAGTTATTTACCTCAGCTGTTGTACCGACACATGCTCTTCCGACATAGACCTCTGCGATGAGGTCAACATCGCCCCCATTGGCCCCATCATTTGGTTCACCCCATTTGCTATCTCCATCATAGTTATAGGGTCCATCGAGACAGGCATAATAGAGATCAGAAGGCATTGTTTCCTCATAATACGTCACGTTTTCATCCATCCCTGACACCCACAGCATCGGGGCAGCAACGACATCCGTATCACCCCCGATAAGAACATATTCTATCCCCCAATCAGTGTAGGCAGTTCGAATATAGTTCCGAATGCTCTCCAAATCACTCGCGCCGATATCGGTCAGTGTTTTAATCACGGTTATAACACCGGTGGTATCATGTGCTTCTTTTAATGGTTGAAAACTTGTTTTGAGTGCATCGGTCGTAATAATGAGAAGATCGTAGCTTTCAAAGGGCACAGGTGGATTTGTGCATTCATGGTGATATTGGAACGTCATCTCTGGATTATCGACTTTTTGTTGAACGCTGGTAATATCTTGAGGGAGACCGCGGTATAATGCTGATGGGGTGGTATTCTTCAGAGTCCTCACTGTAACCTCGAAGCTGGTGTAATAGTACAACTCCCCGGTGACCGGATTATATTGGATAGGATGCAGAAGAAGAACAAGAATGTGATATCCCCGAAACGACTGCACACCAACGGTTGAAAACAGGTTGCCTGGGTAGAACGCGTCAGACTGATAGATTGCTTGATTTGGGACCGGGATGGGTATGTCCTCTGTTTGTGACATCGGGATTGCTTGACTTGTTGGTTCTATGGTGAACCCCATACCAAGAACGATTTTCTCCCCCGGTAGAACCGTTATTTCACTTACTGTTGATTCCGGAGGTAAAAGAAGGAAGATTCCCTTCGAAGGGATCATTGGGTCTCCTGCGCTCCCCGCAGAATAAGCATCCGCCATGGTGACCCGGTCATAGATGGTTCCTGCGATGTCAATGGTCTCCAGAATGGGTGCGGGAAAAGAATACATCCGTTTCACATCTTGGTCAAAGGAAATCTGATTCGATTGCACGACAACAGAACTGATCATAAGAGTTGCTATCAACGCGATAAAAACCTGCTTATAAGTAACTGCTTTGATATTCGTATATCTCTTCATATTAATCCCCTATCACTAAAGGATATACACACTTCTTATATATAAACATGGATGCTGAACCCTCTTGAGTCCCCCCACCTAGCTATAAAAAAAACCCTCCTACCCCCCAAATTATCGATCATCCTAATTTTATACGAAGAAAGAAAGAACATCGATATATGGAAAACGATACAGGAACCGAAAAAAAACTTATATTCGTTTGAACCCACGATGCACAAACTGCCGTATAGAAAGGACCATGCGGTCCCGTCGATAGGAAAGAGGAATGGTAACACCCTCCCCCCATGTTCTTTTCTTCCTAATCTCCGAGAGCACTGAATCGATACGACAATCCGTTGAATCCACCACGGTGTACGCAAACCCTGCATAGGCCGGGTCATGAGAATCACTCCCCCCAGTACCCCCAAGATTCCATGCACGGGCGACTTTCGCGGTTTTCAGATTCGTCGCAGGTACGCTGCAGCCATTGAAGACTTCGATAGCGGAGATGTTCTTCTGGATTGGTTTGAGTTTTTCTTTTTTAATCCCAGAAAGAAGACGAAACAGATGGGGCACGATCGGTTCTCCCCCCAGATCAATCACACGCTCTACCGTTTCCTCCACAGAAAGATTCCGAGGGATATCCTCTGCCACGTTCAACCCAAGCAGGTGCCCATCCGCAGTCGATATCTCAATACCGGGGATGACCAGAAAATCCTTTGATCCGATCTTTTGCATCTTCCGACATCCCTCAATCGTATTATGGTCAGTAAGCGCCATTCCCTGCAGACCTCGTTTCTGTAACACCTTCATCAGATCTTCAGGGGTTCCGACCGCATCATTTGAAAAACAGGAATGCAGATGCAAATCTATTTTTAACATATGAGAACCATTCACTGCAACGTGGAAGCTTCCAATCCCTATTAGAAAGTTACGGTAGACCCCGTGCATCCTCGATTCATCCAGAAAAGAGAAATAAAAAGAAAGCGTTAAATAACCCATGATGATTGTGGCGGTTTGGGAGAGGCAGAATTATGCTATTCGAAAAAAACAAACAATTAAGTCTACATCGATTTGGTGAGTTAGAACTCGTGGATAAATCACTGTTTTTCATCTGTACGAATCGACGAGACAACTAAGCGTATCTCCTCTATCGTTTCGATGAGCCAAAGAAACTTATTTAAGGGTTTACCTCATAACTCCTCGAAACGCACAAAAGATTTTTCCTACTAGGTGATGTGGCATGCAGAACTATGGGATGGACGCTCCTACCGCGATAGAAGAGAAAAGACTTGGGACCGGTATCCAGGGACTTGATGAGCTGCTGCAGGGCGGGTACCCTGAAAAGAGCATCATCTTGGTTGCAGGTACCCCAGGGACTGGGAAGACGATAGTCTGCTATCAATACATACAAAATGGGATTCTCAATAAAGAAAAATGCCTGTTTTTGACCTCTGATGAACGGACGGAAAACCTGGTGCGCCAAGCAAAAAAATTCGGGTTTGATTTCGACGCGGCAATGACCAACGGTCAGCTGAAATTCATGTACCTCGATTTGGAAAAACACTCGGTGCATAAGGAAATGGAAAATGAACTCCGTCTGGGGAAGTATGCACGGGTCGTCCTTGATTCCCTCACCCCCCTCTCGGAAATGCCGGTATGGGTGGTGAACAGAGGCTCAGAAATCATCCCCTCCGCAGACGCCGTAACGAATACTCCTCTACCCCTGGATTCCATCCAAGCGACGCGGATGCATGTCCGCCGGCTCCTGAGGATTCTGCAGGAAAACGATTGCACCGCACTGGTGACCTCGGAAATCACCGAAGGATCCCGGAACCTTTCACGAGACTCCGTCTCCGAATTCCTCGTCGACGGCATCCTCGTTCTGGACCTCGACCCCTCAATGGACCGCAGGAAACTGACGGTCCGGAAGATGCGGGGGACGAAACACACCCTAAAACCCCGAGATATCGAAATCAGCAGTAAAGGCGGCATCCGCATCCTGTGAGATGCAGATCATCAGGAAAAACATAAAAAGTCACATCGTTTGTTCCCAACCGATGATGAAGGAAAGAACCCTGCCTCCCCCCGCGCTGCACACCCTGTTTGTCTCAAGGGAAACAAGCAATTGCCCGTTACTTTCTGAAATGATCCTGCTTGGCAAACGTCTGCATGACTACGGACTTGCGGACAACGAAACCGGGGTCCTCAGCCTTGATTATGGGAAACGGCTTTTAATCAATGCAAAAAACGTAAATCTCACAACAATGACAGCACAGGACCTTGTGGAAATCGTCGACTACGACCCGTTGAAAAACATCATGATGGTGATCGGTGCAAAAGACCCAAGCAGGCATACACCTGAGCATTGGATTGTCCAAAAAGCACGACACGATATCAACGCCCTCCTGCAGATCAACAGCCCTGCTCTTTCGGAGCGATTCCAAAACATGCTTCCCACAACACAGACAGACACACCATCAGGCAACCTGGAGGCTGCCAAAGAGATTTTACAGGCATTACGAGCCGGAAAAACAATCGTGATAAAGAACAAAGGACTTCTCTTCGCAGGCTTCAACATCAAAGAATTACACGACGCACTCCAACAGCATCTCGGGGTTCAGAAATGAAAATAAACGGGAAAGACTATCGAGCGTTATGGCAGGAAGGCAAGAGTATTTGCTTTATAGATCAGCGGAAACTGCCGTTCGCATTTGAGACCTTCATCGCCAGAACCGTGGAGGATGTCGCTGTCGCCATCAACGACATGATTGTCCGAGGGGCTCCTGCGATTGGTGCAGCTGCTGCCTACGGGATGGCGTTAGGAGAAAAAACCCCGGAGCAATCAGCAGCACTCCTTCGGTCGACCCGTCCAACCGCCTATGACCTCTTCCATGCGATCGAACATATGACCCACGTGATTCATCGCAATGAAGATGCGTTTGCCGCAGCGACAACCTACGCAGAAACCATCGTCACCCGCTGTAAGAAGATAGGGGAACACGGAGAGAAACTGATCCAGGATTCCGCGACGATCTTAACTCATTGTAACGCAGGAGCATTAGCCACCATCGATTATGGAACCGCGCTTGCCCCCTTACGAATGGCGCATCAACAACAGAAAAAAATCTTTGTCTACGCGGACGAAACACGACCACGACTCCAAGGGTTATTGACTGCCTGGGAACTCTACCATGAAGGAATCCCTCACGCATTAATCACTGACAACGCAGCAGGGTACTACATGAGGAAAAAAGACATCGACCTCGTCATCGTCGGAGCAGACAGGATCGCAAAAAACGGTGATTTCGCAAACAAAATAGGAACCTATGAAAAAGCGGTTGTCGCAAAGGAAAACAACATCCCGTTCTATGTCGCCGCACCAGCAAGCACGTTTGATCCGAAATTAAAAGACGGCTCACAGATCATCATTGAAGAACGAGGCAGACAGGAAGTCACCGAAGCCTCGGGGAAAACCATCATGCCGGATTGGGTGTCGGTGAAGAACCCAGCCTTCGACGTGACACCAAAAAAATATGTCACCGGGTACATCACCGAGGATGGAATCCACAAATAATCAGACGGGAAGAAAAGAAAACCGTTTATACACCAAAGACGATTCAATATCCAAGGATAAATGAAATATTCTGGAATGGATGCCTATGAAGCTGGAAAGTTTAGATGAGATGGAGGAAAGTAAACGATTCTTTTGCTGGTCCTGTGGGAAACAACTCCAGGCGGTTGATGAAATTTCACAGCGCATCTGCTTTCAATGTAAACAGAAGATCAAGGGGCTCCAAGAGGATGAGGTCTTCTTCTGCTGGGCATGCGGAAAACAACTCATCCAGATGAGTGAAATCGCTCAAGGAGTCTGCCATCCCTGCAAAGCATCGATCATCCGGAAGATCCAACCCCCTACAAAAACCACGGTTCTGCAAACAAAATAACCAACAAACCTAAATCAATAAAAGATTTTTTTTCTAGAGAGACTACTCACAGTTCAGTATGAAGCAGGCGTGAAAAAAAAAGAAAAAAAAGAGAATTAAGTGGTTTACTTAATTCCGATAACAAGAGGTCCAAGGACGAATGCGGACTTTACTGCTGACACGGCATTTGCATTCTGTGCATCTGCAGTGATGACAATGCTGATTTTCCCAAATCCAAGGATCATTCCAACACTCATTGGTGTTGTCGCACCAGCATTGAGTGTCGCTGCGGTCCCGGTTCCGGTTTTGTTGATCATTCCCAGAATACCGCCGGTGACAGAAATTGACCATTGGACACTGTTTGCCACGTTGGTCCCAATGTTTGATAAATCCGCTTTTATCCCAATGGGCCCTTTGATATTGCCGATTGATAACTCCGCAAGACCAGCACCCTCGATTATCGCTCCAATTCCCCAGTTCCCATCAAAGTCAGGTCCAAAGGTTTGGGTTTCTGACCAGGCACTGTTTAAGTAAATCCAATCGCCTTTGCCATCAACAGCAGGACCGGTAAGGGTGTCCATCCATGCATAATACACACCAGGGCCTGGGTCATACTGTGTCCATTCTACGGCAACCCAGAGTTCATCATGACCCGCGAGATCAACAGGGGTGACCAGAGGAACTCTTATGACACCCGTAATATCTAATGTTGCGGTGGTATCATTGACAATGATAGCGCCAGGTCTTGTTGGGGTTGTTCCTTTATCGTAAATATAAATTCTAATATCCATTGGAAGGGTAAGTCCATTATCCATGGAAAATGCCACATTGACGTCGGTTATAGTCCAGTCTGTATATGCTGCCATTTCATCTTGGGTGAGTCGTATACCAGATTTCCAGATGTATGGACCGGTACCGCCTTGGATACCAATAACGTTAGAAAGACCTTCTTCCATATAATATTTCAGTTCTGTTTCATCACGGAGTGGCTCAAAAAAATTTGTTGTCTTTTTCGTTGAAGTTAAAGATAGTTTTTCTGGCATGCTTCCTATCGCAGCAGCGGAGGTACCGACAAATAAGACTGCGATACACATGACTAAACCAGCCTTTAAAAATTTTTTCGTATTATTCTTCATATTATTCACCTAGATAAAATATATAGAGTTCCTTATATATAAGCTTATCTTTTAATATTTTATTGTCTTTGGAAATAAAAGTGCATTCCTTCCTAAGGGATGAAATCCCATCTACCGAATAAAAGAATAAATCGTACTAACTGCTCTCGGTTTTTTCCCGTCCAGCATAACTGTTATATATGACTTTATCCTATAATCATTATAAATAAAGAACGATATCATTATATAGAATAAAACCATGTAAAGTTTGGGGATAACACCAAAACATGAAGAGGTGAATCGTGTTGAGAAAAGAAATAGCATTATTAATTATGATAAGTCTAGTAGGGTCTCCTCTGATTTCATTCGGAGCCTTTGGATATGATACAGAACAGCAAATCAGCTCTGTTCCTACAGTAGTAACTGCTGAGCAATTTCTTACACCAAAACCGGTGAATATGGACCCATCAATCACTATCGTCCGCCCAGCGGCAGGGTATCTGTATTTATTTAAACTCCAACCCATTCAAATGACGCTTGCAAGCATGTTTGGACTAGGATATGCTGTCGTCGTCGGCCGGAGCATCACCCTGGACACCATCCACAACGACATCCATCATGTGAAGTTTATTGCAACACAACGATGGACCGGATGGGAGACAATCTCATGGGATTATCAAAAGCTGGACGGGTTAGGAGGAAACCTAGGTCTGACCTCAGGATTCTACACCATCTCCGCGATTGCTTATGATGAGACAGACCAGGAACTTGCATCCGATTCCATCAACGTGTTCTATCTCAAAATCGGTCGAGAGGATTTTGGTATCTGGGTGAATACAAAATATGACGGGGGTGAGACCATCACCACACCGCTGCAGCTTGGAATGACGGACTTCGCCTCGATGTTAAACACCGGTGAATCAAAACAGTTTAGCGTCTCCCTGCAAAGCAAAGACGATACGAACGTGGATTTACGGTTCACTCGCACGAAGATTATGAACAACACCGAGAAAGTCGTCGAAACGAAATGTAACATCATTACGACCTGTGATACCTCAAAAGAATATGAAGTCTCCGTGGAGATACGATTTCCGTTTATCATGTTGGATGGCGGCCAGCCCGTCGAAGATCATAATCCGTATTTCGCAACAAAGATAGGGTATCTATCTCATACAGGGGAAGGAAGTACCAACCATATCAATACTACTGTGTATATCGGCAGGGAGAATATCAGCGATCCTCGCATCTTCCGATTATCGATAAAACCAGAGGATATCGGAAGCGGTTCAAAACTCACCTTTTTCACGAGTTATTCGACCGTTGATGCGACTGGAAACGAGATATTCCAACGCACGTATTCCATCGCTTTCGAACCAGCAACCGAACTGACCATCACCTCAATCCCCCGTGAAGCAAAAATCAGCTATGACTTTGGGAGAAGCGCGGGTATTCAAACAAAAATCACCCTCAGAGCCGAAGGCGGAATCCTTGATGATATCCTCCAAAGCATCACCCTAGATCCGTTACCAAGCTACATGACCTTTGATTTAACCATTCTCGGGTCACGGGAATTTCTCTATGAAAGTGACCGCTCCTATAACATCTCCTATTCAATCGACTCGATACAAAACGGCAACCTCGTCTCTTTTGCTGTGGACGGTCTTCCCGCTCGGATTTCCGCGACCTGGGGTCTTTCTCTTGGAACATTAGGAGATCTTGCTGCGTCAAGTTATGCTGAACTGAACATGTCCGAGGATGTCAAAAGACTGGCGTTGTCGTTTTTTGGAAACGACCGTCCGTTCATCTCTCTGGAGAACTTCCCAAGAAAACTCAGATTTGAAAGTGGTGTAGACCTGCTCAACGGAACTGGGGATATTACCCTTCTCAGGGGTCTTGATGAGGTGCGGGCTATCAATATCACCCTGCAGCACAAAGACATGATCGTGACGAAATCCCTTGAACTGAAGAATAGCTTTGTCCAGATGAAATGGAAAATCGACCTGATCAACCACACAGGGTTTTTCAACATCACCAGAGACTCTGAGAGTGTCATGACGTTCTCCACAATCATCGACTATCACAACTGGACTTTCACCAAAGCACTGGAGCTTCGGAACAACAATCTTGAACTGTCGTGGGAGGTGAACCGACAGGAACGGACCGGACGGGTCCTGCTCACCCGCGATGCCGGCAGTGGGGACTCGACGCTTTCCTTTTCCATCGCCCATGAGGGATGGGTCCTCGACGACACCCTTGAGTTCAGAAACAATCATCTTGAAGTATTCTGGCAGCTGCCGACACAAACCAATACCCATGTGGAACTTGGTCTTGTCACGGCAGGGGGGGAGTTGTTCCACAACACGATTTCTGTCGTGGACAATGGAATAGAGTTGTTCCATCTTGGTTTTGGGATTCAAACCGATGACCGGTACGTTCTCTCCTGGGATTATGCCAACGGGCACATCTCGAATTTCCAATGGTCTGGTCGTCTCTTCCGGCTCACCGATGTCGATATCGGGGTGAACCTCGCAGGAGAACTGTTTACGATCAGTGCCGCCATCGATGTTGGAGAGTCAGGCTCGATTGAACTGCAGTTCAACAAACCAGTCGCAGTGACCTTCGTCGATACCGCAAGTGACACCTTCAAGATTCATGGGAACGTTTCGATAAACGCGACCCGGCGACTCCAACTCACCTGGGCGTTAGGGGATACGGGATATTTCACGGTCTATACTTTTGGGCAACCAATTGGGGACCAATTCAGCCTTGAGGTCGGGTATGACCCGCAACACACCGGGAATTACCAGCATGGATTCCGTCTGGTAGGGGAACATTTTATTCAGATAACCCGGACGATTCAGTGGTATTCCGTGAACGGGTCGCTTGTTCGGATCTGGATTCTGGGTGACCTGCCGATTCCTGGTGATTGGACGTTACAGGTCCTTTGGAACGGCCAATGGTTCTCAGTACCCTGGGCAAGGTAGTGACCATGGGGGAGCATACAACAAAAATCGGTCTGTGTATCCTTGCGATTTCGCTGCTGCTCCTCGCCAGCGGAGGGCCGAACCTGCTGCAGGCTCAACAGGGAAGCAGCCCGACAACTCTGGACCCATCCAGCGGCATGCGAGGCGGGTCGGTGGAGATCTGGCAGGATGAGTTCTTCAATGCTAGCAAGATCGACCAAGCACTCTCCGACCATATCGTCGTGAATACCACCATGGGAACCGTTAGTATGGAAAATACCTATCCTGCGTGGGTAGACCCCAGCTTTTTACGCATGAAACCCATCGTTATCGCAAATAACGGACAAGAAACGTTCACGGCCTATGTGGTCAACCTCACTGTCTCCTATGACTCTGATATGCAACTTGATTTTGATGATCTTCGTTTCACCGATCAGACCGGGGTTCAGCTTCCGTATTATACCTTTAACATCGTCAACGGCGTCATGTGTGATGCTTTTGTAAAAGTACCCTTTCTGCCTCCTGGACAGACCACGATTTACATGTTTTATGGTAATCCAACCGCCACAACACAAGGGAGCTTTTCCTCGATATTTTCCTGGCAGGACCGCACCCACCCGGATGTCATGGTCTCCTTTAAATCAGCTACGGAGGGAGCCTGGGACCCGGATGTGATCTATGGGATCGACCGGTTTCTGGTGACCTGGGAGGAACGAGTCGGACCGGAGGACATCGACATCCCCTTGCCGAATTATGAACGAACAATCCCTAGTGTGATTCATGGGAGAACCTATGACCAGAACGGGCAAAATCCGATTCCGAGTAACAACACCGATATTGATGTATCACTCCCCGGTTCGGATGCGTATCATGCGGAGAACCCCTGTAACGCGTTTGGGGCGGGAAAATATTTTGTGGTCTGGGAAGAAAACCCTGCGAACCAACCATTGAACCGCTATGAGTCCGATATCAAAGGTGCGTTGTTGTATCCGAATGGAACGGTTCAGATGCGCTTCTCGATCTGTACCGCCACCGGAGGCCAGTTCGACCCACAGGTCGCCTATGATAGTCAGAGCAACCGGTTCCTGGTCGTCTGGGCGGATGCACGGTTAGGCTTTGATGATTATGACGTCCGCGGGAGACTGTACAATTCCCTTGGGTACCCGGTCGGAACTGATTTTCCTATCGCGTATGATGCCCTGTATCAGGGGAATCCCTGGTTGTGCAGTGATAACCTCGGACGGTTTTTCGTTGCGTATGAACATGGTGACAGTGCGTCCCTCGGCCCCTTCAGCCTGTACGCCTATCGAGTCACCTCTGAGGGAACCATCATCCAGCCTCGTATCACGCTTGCGGTCGGGAGCCCCACGGTTGATTACATCTTCCCTGCCGTGTCGTTCAATGCGAAAACCGGACGATATTGTATCACCTGGAACGACGGGGATGTGAGTGTCGACCCGACGAGCCGGGAGAGCTACGATGGGAACATCTGGGGAAAAATCCTGAGCACCAACGGTGCGGTCATGAAAGATAATTTTATCATCGAAGCAGGCACGAGTTTCATCCGGAGTGTCTCGGTGCCGTATTTTGACACCATGTTTTTCGTCGCCTATGACGGCACGGTCGCGGCGAACCAAGATATCTACGGCCGGATGATTGCTGCCAATGGGACGGTGATGACCTTGCGACAGGAGCTGTCTGATGGCTCCTCGCAGAACGTTGATTGGAATGACCTGGCGGTGGGGGCAGGAAAACTGTTTGTCACCTGGGAAGACGAGCGGGATCTGGTCAGTCAATACGCAGACGTCTTTCAGTACGTCTGGCGCTCCGCGCAGACCGTCGGATCGGTAAACATCTCAATGAGTTTCGGGGCGGAAGAAGAACTGGTGACGCAAGCACACCTGATGTCGGTGCCTATTCAGCCGGAACAGTTCCGTGAATGGCGACAGTTTTGCTTCCTGAATACGCTTCCCCCCGCGACCGGGATGGTGTTTGATATCATGGATCAGAACGGGACCATCGTTTTGAAAGCGAACCTCGGGAACGGGCAGAACATCTCAGATGTGAACGCCTCCATGATTCGCCTGCGAGGCACGCTGACGCGTTCGTCTGCGCAGAACACGCCGGTCCTGGATAAATGGAACGTCTCTGCGTTCGTGGGAAAGGATATCTATCCGCCCTCGACCAGTATCACGCTGACCCCTGCGGAGCCGAACGGCGACAACGGCTGGTACGTCACAGCGGTCACCGCGACGTTTTTGGTCGTTGATGTGGATAGCGACCCGATCAACATCACCACATATTATGACATCAATGGCTTTGGGGTGGAGATCTACAACCCAGATTCCCCGCCTGTGATTTCATCGGAACGGCCTGATAATTTTATCGAATACTGGTCCAATGATTCCGTCAATGAGGAAGTCCCGCATCATCGCCTCGAGGGAATCAAGATTGACACCACCGCACCGGTAATCACCTTGTCTCAGCCACCGAGCATTATCCCTGAAGGGACCGCAAGGATTAACGGAACTGCAACGGACTATACCTCAGGATCAGGAATCCATCAGGTAACGATCTATATCAATGACGAGAACGTCTCCGATATGGTGTTCAACGGGGAATCACGTGTCTGGTTCGATTGGAACTTTACCGCAGATCGCGGGGAGACCTACGACATCTATATCGTAGTGTTCGATAAGGCGGGAAACAAGATGGAGGAGCGGAAAACCGTATTCTGCCCGGATTACGGGGTCTATGAGATCGGATACATCTACTGGTTCAACAACCCCAAGATACCGGTGCAACTCCTGGTCAGTCTTGGTCTTTCGATTGCGGTTGCGAATAACTTCCTGTATGTCATTCTTCCTGGAGTCCCGAGCGATGCAGCATCAGTGAAATTCGTCGCTACGCAATTGTTCCTGAAGAAGGAGTACACCTTCTGGGACATGAATCCCTCGGATGGCTGCTCTGCGGAGCTGCTGGTCCCGCTTGGGACGTATAAAATAAAAGCATACACGTATGACGCCTCAAGCAACCCGCTTGGGGAATATACGATTATCACCAAGATGTTGATT
>JBAZLE010000047.1:0-13202 GCA_041650455.1 Thermoplasmatota archaeon
ACTCCTACTGGGTCGGAAAAGACGGCATGTACCACTACTATGAGGTCATCTTGGTTGACCCCGCGCATCCCGCTATTGTGAACGACCCGAAGATTAACTGGATCTCCGCGTTCCCGAACCGACGACGGGTCTTACGAGGAAAAACCAGCGCTGGACAGAAAGGACGAGGATTGATGTACAAGGGAAAGGGTGCAGAAAAGATACGACCCAGCATCCGAGCACATCAAACAAAAGGGAAATAAACAAAAATTTTTTTATCGGACGACCATCACTGGTTTTGCCGCATATTGCACTACTTTATTGGCGACGCTACCAATCGGGTATCTCCCTAACGCGCTGGAACCTTTGCTCCCAAGAACAATCAGGTCACAGGAAAGCTCATTTGCGACATCGATGATGACCGCAGCGATATCCTCTCCTTCCTTCACCATGCCGTTGATGGTGAAGCTGTGGGCTCCGATGTCGCGAATCACGTTGTTTATCATCATATGCGCTTGCAGCTTCAGCGTCTCATAGGTTTTTTGATCCAGAAGATTCCGATCTGAAGGCAACGGGATGATCGCCAGTAGAATCAGCTCCCCATCCTCCGCGATGATCATCATCGCCTTGTTCAACGCGTTTTCTGCTCCTTCGGAGCCATCAAAACCGACGAGCACCCGTTTCATGGGTTACTTCTTCCTCCACACCGGGCCGTTGGCGGTATCCTGGATCTCAAAGCCGAGTTGTTCCAGTTTTTTCCGGATCTGATCCGCGGTACCGTAGTCCTTGCATTTCCGAGCATCCTCCCGAGCAATGAGCAAGTTTTGTAAGAGAGTGTCCATCAGTGGGTTGTCACAGGTTTTTCCGCATGAGGATAACAGGTCTTGCAGTGCATGGATGACCTCTGATTCGACTTTCCTTGGGGGACAGGTCGTTGGTTGGAACAACGTCAGCACCGAACCGATGGAGAGAAAGACATCCAACGCCTGTTTACAGAGAGCGGGGTGTGGGTGTGGCTGTTGTTCGAAGAACCGGTTGGTTTTATTGACGAACTCGTATAACGAGGCGAACGCCTTGGGGGTGTTGAAATCATCATCCATTGCTTCTTCAAATTCCTCTTTGAGTTGTGTGATGGTTGTCAGATACTGCTTCTCCGGTCCCTGTGGTTGCTGCAGGGATTCCTCCTTTGAAGACGCCCCCTTCGCGAACTCCTCCAACCGCTCTTTAACTCGGTAGAGTCGTTCCCGTCCTTTTTCAATATCCGTCAGTGCCTTTTCACTAAAATCAGGGGGGCTCCGATAGTGCGCCTGAGCAAAAAACATCCGCAGGACTTCCGCATCCCAGCGATGTAGCAGGTCCTTGATATTGATGATGTTGCCCAGGGACTTGGACATCTTCTCCCCGTTGATGGTCAGCAAGCCGATATGCATCCAGTACCTGGCGAACTGCTGCCCGGTCGCAGCCTGAGCCTGCGCCACCTCGTTCTCATGGTGCGGGAACTGAAGATCCATCCCCCCGCCATGGATATCGAACGTCGGCCCCAGGATGCTGCAGCTCATCGCGGAGCATTCGATATGCCACCCTGGTCTGCCAGGTCCCCACGGGGAGGACCAGACCGGCTCCCCGGGCTTTGCTTTCTTCCAGAGTGCAAAATCCAAAGGGTTGCGTTTCCGCTCCCCTGGTTCGATCCGGGCACCTTTCTTCATCTCCGCGATATTCTGACCAGACAGCTTCCCATACTCCGGAAAGTCCTCCACAGAGAAGTACACGTCCCCGTCAGCTACATAGCCATACCCCCGCTGAATGATCTGTTCGATCATCTGAATCATCTCTGGGATGGCCTCTGATGCTTTCGGATACAAATCAGCTCGTCGGACACCTAGTGCATCAAGATCGGTAAGGCATCGATCAGTGAACCGCTGTGAATACTCCAGAGGAGCGACCCCTTCCTTGTTTGCGGCTGCGATGATCTTATCGTCGACATCCGTGATGTTCTGCACATATAGAACCGCGTTCCCCTTGTACTCAAAGTACCGGCGGATCACATCAAAAGCGACATAGGTGCGCGCATGACCGATATGGGCATCACTATAGACGGTCATCCCGCAGACATACATCTTCACCTTCCCAGGCTCCACTGGGACAAAAGTATCTTTTTTTCTCGTGAGCGTATTGTAGATGTGTACGGTCATCTCCTGCACGCAGCGTCTCTGGCTAATGGATGGAAAAATATATACTTTATGGGTGTTTTGGAGGGGTATTGGTAGGATTGATGTTTCGATTCCCGTCACAGCAACCTTTACGTTTATATATGGGTAGTTTATTAGGGAGTTCCCTTAAGAATCGTTAGCGGAGTAAGAAGAATGGCACGAATCCACGCTCGAACAAAAGGTAAATCAGGTTCCACCCATCCCCTGCGGAAAAAACACCCGGACTGGAGCTCCCTGAACCCTCGAGAAATCGAAGGACGCATCATGGAGCTGGCAAAAGCAGAGAAGACCAGCAGTGAAATCGGCATGATCCTACGTGACCAGTACGCGGTCCCTGATGTGAAAGTCGCAACGGGAAAAACAATCACGCAAATCCTAGCACAGAACAAGATGACCCCGGAGCTCCCTGAGGATTTACAGAACCTCATCAAGACGGCACTCAAACTCAAGAAACACATCGACCAGAACCGGAAGGATTTCAAAACGAAACGAAGCCTGTCCTTGACCGAGTCAAAGATCCGCCGATTAATGAAATACTATCATCGAGAACAGCGACTCCCAGCGGATTGGAAATATAGCTTAGAGCAAGCAAAGCTGATGTTCGAATAATATATATTCCCAGTATCTTTTTCACCTCGAACATGTTTTTCGTTCTGTAGCGTACATCCTATGAGAGAAAAACTATCCCAAGCCTGTCAGAATGCCGCGTCCCTGCTGCGGTCGCTTCCCCTGGAAAGTCGTATCCGGGTGGTCTCGCATTACGATGCCGATGGTATCGCTGCTGCCGGGGTGCTCTGCACCGCGGTGTATCGCGCGGGATACGAGTTCCATGCATCCCTGATGCGGAACCCCTATACGAAAGGCTTTGACCGGTTGAAAAAGGAGCAGAATTCACTGATTGTTTTTTCTGACATGGGCAGTGGTCAGATTGAGACGATCGAATCGCTGGGCTGCAAGGCCATCATCCTTGATCATCATCAATATCTCACGACCCAGACGCCAGAGAACATCATCCAGATCAACGCGAACCTGTTCGGCGCAGATGGGAACTACGACGTCTCAGGTGCGACCCTCAGTTATCTGTTTGCGACAGCACTCGACCCGGCAAATGCAGACCTCGCCCCGCTTGCGTTAGCGGGAGCGACCGGGGATAAACAGTTCATCGGTGGCGTCCGCGGGTTGAACAAAACCATCCTTGACACAGCACTTGAAAACGGATGTCTCACGGAACAGACGAGCATGAAACTGTATGGGGACACCATCGCGGAGGCGTTGTATTACTCGGTGGATCCCTACTACCTGGGTTTGTCAGGGAACAAAGAAAAAATCGATTCGACCCTGACACAATTCAAAGTCGAGAGCACCACACGCATCCCGGACATCCCCCCGGAGAAAATGACGCGGATCCATTCCTATTTGTTGTTCTTGTTGCTCAAAGCAGGGTGCCAACAGAACATCCTGGAGATGACGATCAGAAAACGCTATTGCTCATCACATGGGTGGGAACTCGAGCGGTTCGCTGACCTGTTGGACGCCTGTGGGAAGAACGGGCATCGCAGCCTTGGCTTGTCCCTGTGCCTTGGTGATGGTGCCACCTGGAACGAGGCCGTACAGGTCGAAAAGGACTATAAACAAAAACTCCTCGACGGTCTGCAGCGGTTAGAACAGGGTGGCATCCATGAGACTGCGGGGATGCGGTATTTCTATTCAGACCATTCATCACTTGGGGGCGTCATCGCGGGGATCGCGATGAACTACGTGCTAGATGAGAAGAAACCGCTTTTCTCGTTGACCCGGAAAGAAACCGATGATGAAGTCCATATCTCTTGCCGGGGGAACCAACAGCTGGTCGCACAGGGCCTTGATCTTGGTGCTGCGATGAAGAGCATTGCTGGTGAACTGGGCGGGTACGGCGGGGGTCATAAGATTGCTGCTGGTGCCACGATCGCCTTTGAAAAAGAACAAAACTTCCTGGAAAAAGTAAACACACTGCTCGTGCAGCAGATGCAGAGGGGACCATGAAAGCGCTGTGTACGATCACCTTGGAGTTTGAGAACGCGCAGAAAGCACAGAAGGTCCTGCAATCCATCCAGGCAGATGATCAGGGGTTTGTGCACTCCTCGGTGAAAGGGAAGACCCTGGAGGCGACCATGGAAAGTCGGTCTGTTGCTTCGTTGCTTCACACGCTTGACGATTATCTTGCGTGTGTCTCGGTGGCTGCGGACATTGTAAAAAAATAAATATTGGTGACAATATTTAAATACAGGCGTATCGTTCTTAATTGAAGGGAAAAATTTTTGAGGAAGGAAGAATGAAAAAGAACCTTGTTGGAATACTTCTTGTTCTGCTGCTGCTTGGGACGACGGTGCCGTTGATATCATCTGCGTATGAGGACCATCATCCGAATCCTGCTGAGGAACGAATCATAGAGGAAGACTGTGGGTGTGACTCAGATCGGATGTCCACCACTCAGCTGTCCTTTGATGAGACTGCTCCTCTTTCACCAAAACCACGTATCGCACAAAATCTCCCTCCTGCGTTCAGCTGGACCGATGTCGATGGCGTGGATTGGACCACATCGGTAAAAGACCAGGGGAGCTGTGGGAGCTGCTGGGACTTCGCGGCCATGGGTGCTTTGGAAAGCATCATTCAGATACAGGAAGGATGCGCTGGTCTGGACCTTGATCTGTCTGAGCAGTACGTCCTGTCGTGCTTGCGATCCGCAGGGAGCTGTAACGGCGGCTGGGCGTACAATGCGTACAAATACATCAAAAGCAACACCTCCACGGGGAATTACTGCAACGGGATCATCCCGGAATGTTGTTTTCCCTATGAAGTCAATGACGACGTCCCCTGCGCGAATATCAGCCCGGATTGGATGAACTTCCTCATGCCCTTAGAATCCTATGGACGGTGGGTGCCGGATGGAAGCGTGGAGGATCGTGACGCGATGAAAACACAGATCATGGAGTCAGGACCGATCGTGACCAGTATGCTGTTTACGATCTGGAACCATGGTCCTGAGAACCTGGAGGAATGGGGCTACAGTCATCATGACCCCACGGACTATTACCCCTATCCAGGTCCGATGCAAGGGACCAACCATCAGGTCGTCTTGGTCGGCTGGAAGGATGATGCGTCCATCACCAACGGTGGGTACTGGATCGTGAAGAACAGTTTAAGTGAAGAATGGGGCTACAACGGATTCTTTAACCTCGAATACGGGAGTCTGAACATCGACAAGGCAGATATCAACTGGGTGGAGTATAACCCGGAGAATTACAGCAATTGGGCACCGGTCGCACACATCAACATCTCTGGTCAGACCATGTTCGATGGAAGTGGAAGCTTCGATCATGAGGGAACCATCGTGTCGTATCTCTGGGACTTCGGTGACGGAGCCACGGCAACTGAGATGACTGCTACGCATACCTATGCTGCTGCAGGGATATACCTGGTGAGCCTGACCGTCACGGACAACGCCAGTAACACCGATACGGAGACGACCTGGGCATTCATCGACGAAGAAAACCACGCTCCAAAGAAACCCTGGTTGCTGGGACGCAGAATCGGGGAGAATGACACCGCGTATCAGTACACGTTCTGGGCAACGGACCCGGATGGGGACGATGTGTACTATTACCTGAACTGGGGTGACGATTACTGGTTTGGCGGGGCGGTCGGATGGATCGGGCCGTATAACTCCGGTGAGAAGGTCACCTTGGAGAAAACCTGGGAGAAAAAAGGGAATTACACAGTTCGTGTCAAGGCAATGGATCGGTACGAGGCGAAAAGCGACTGGGCGACCCTGAAAGTCTCCATGCCGGTCTTCTACGAGTCTTCCTATCATGGGTTCTTGGACCGAGTACTGGAACGATTCCCCAGGGCCTTTCCGATCATCCGGATGCTGCTTGGGGTATAAACTAAAAAAATTCTCATAGCTCTTCAGGGCACTACTTCATAGAAGAGTATGTGCCTCAGATGATGAACTCCATCTGGTCTGACCTTGGAACTTGAAGGGAGGAAAGGTGGTCGTAAATTGGGAAAGGTATTTGAGAAAAGAGGCAACGGTGAAAAAGTATGAAAAACCACTTTTCCTCATATTTACGACCCCTATGTATTAACAATTGTTAATTCCTATTTATATGAGTTTCGCTTTTATTTGGGAAAAACCGAATAGTTCCTCATTTTTACCACGAGCAAGGCGGTATCAGTAGGATTTAATAGTTTGACTTTATGAAAGTCCAAAAGCTGGCCAAAAGAATGTTGTAGTTTTTCAACTCATCCTACCAACTCTCCGCTCCGTTTAATTAAAAATCATAGAATTATCGACAAATGCACATATAAAAATCGGTAATTTTATATAATGCATCGTGACATAATAGTAATACATGGGGAAAAATAGGAAGTGGAACTCCTTTATTTTTATTCCTCCCTTTTTCAATTCGCCTCCATATCTCCTATATTTTCCCCTTCCTCCTATTACACAGATTAAAACCCAACAGAAAACATAACAAAATCAACAGGTCAAGAAGACTAAGTTTTAGAAAAGATCAGACAGTCCAAATAACGATAATGCAGGAAAGCAAGGCGAACCCATCGAAAGCGAACACCTTTAAAGGATACACATAATCACCGTAAAACACACATGAACCGCACACCAGCTGCGGATAAGAATTAAGTATCCATGGAAGGATAACCTGCCGATGACCAGATTCGAGTTACACGCGAGATTCACCCTCAGTAGCGATGTCTCCGCACTGACCAAAGAATTTGAGGACTTCATCGCGACAGCAAACACCTCAATCCTGAAAAAAGGAGCAGAGAAACTCGCAGTCATCGAACGATATTCCCTAGAAAAAACAAGACTAGCCCTGTTCATCACCTCCGAAGGAACACTCCGACCGCACAACGCGCTGTTACAGATAAAAAACGCGCTGAGCAAAGAACTCGGCAAGACCTACCATATCGGTGTACGAGACATCACCATCGAGAAGTACACGATTTCTTTTGACCTCCCCCGCGAACCACTCAAAGACGTCAGCATCCCCTACGCCGAGGTCACGATACAAGGCAAACAGGCGACGATGCTGCTTTCCGATGTATCCGAGGAGTTTCTCCGCGGGAACTACATCGACCGGATGATGAACCGGGTGAAGGAGAAAGTGGAGAACCAATACTACGAAGGGAAAGCAGAGTTCTGGAAACCCATCTGGAAATCAGAGGAGAAACCACCGGTCTGGACCAAGGACCCGACCGAGGAGATGGAACGCCGCGGGTGGCTGAAACAGGGTCCGACGAAAGGCAAATGGTTCTACCGGCCGCAGGCCGCAGCGATCCTCAAAACCATGGAGCACATCGCCATCCACGAGGTCCTCCACCCCCTAGGGTTCCAAGAGGTGATCGAGTCCCATATCACACCCTTCGACATCTGGCTGAAAACCGGACACATGGAGGGCATGCCGTACGAGCTCTACTACGTCGCTGAGCCAAAAACCCGGGATGCGAAGGACTGGGAGCGGTTCATTGATCTGACCAAGATCACCAAGGAAGTCCCGACAGAGGAACTCCAGAAAAACCTGTCCGCACCCACCGCGGGGATCTGCTACGCGCAATGTCCCATGATCTACTGGTCGTTCAAAGGCAAGACAATCGCGGAAAAATCCTTACCGGTACTTGTATATGATAAAACCGCAATCTCCGCCAGGTACGAGTCCGGCGGTCGACATGGGATCGAACGGGTTGACGAGTTCCACCGTATCGAACCAGTGTACATCGGCACACGCGAACAACTGCTTTCCTTACGAGAGAAGTTCTTAGAACGATACAAGCATGTATTTAATGACATCTTCGAACTCGAATGGCAGATGGCCTGGGTCACCCCCTGGTACATGCAGCAGGCAGGAAAAATCGGTGACGAGAGCACCCAGGACACCGGGACGATCGACTTTGAGGCGTACATGCCGTACCGAGGGACCCGGCAGGACTCGGAATGGCTGGAGTTCCAGAACCTCAGCATCTTAGGAGACAAATATATCACCGCGTTCAACATCAAGGCACAGAAAAGTGAGCTGTGGAGCGGATGCTCTGGAATCGGTTTGGAACGGTGGACGACCGCATTCCTAGCACAGAAAGGAATAGACCCCCGCCACTGGCCAGAAGGATTCCAAAAATATTTAGAGACACTTCCCCAAGAAATTGAATTCCTCTAAATCCTGGAACGTTTTCTTTGGAAAAAACCTTTTAAAGAAGTATCTCTTCCCTGCCCTCTATGGCAAAGAGAAGAAAGGAAGGAGCAGAGGCAGAAGAGCCACTCGATTTCCAGATACCCAAGTTCGATGAAGAAGCATTCATGAAACGAGAACGGCGGAATATCAAGACTCTGTTTATCTCGTTCCTCTTCGGATTGCTCATCGCAGTCATCTGTTTCGGCTTCTGGGTGCTGCTGGAGGGAAGTTTCCTGCGCTGGGAACTCGTCCTGCTTGTCGGGGTGGTCAACTCCATTTGGATCAAATACCTGTTCCTGAAACTGAAAATCGACCTGACTGATTTTGGTAGAAAAGGCTGGCTGAGCGCGTTTGTCACCTATTTCTTCACCTGGTTATTAGTTCTTATTGTCTTGGTCAACCCCCCGTTCTACGACGGGGAAGCACCCCACGTGGACCTGGTGGCCCTCCCTGGGATGCAAGAACCAGGGGGAACCATCCTGTTTGCAGCGCACATCGTGGACAACGTCGGAGTCAACACCGCAGGCATCACCTTCACAATCACCAATCCCAATGGGACCGTGCATACCCCCGAGTTCACCCATGAAAACAACATCCTGCGTTATACTTATCAAAACCCGAGTAACCTGCTGGGCACCTTCAATTACACCTTGATCGTCTCAGACGTGAACAACCGGAAAACAACCACGACCGGAACGTTTACCTACGCGACGGATGCCCTGGAGATTATCTCCTCACGGTTCACGGATATCATGAGTGGCGATGCCATCACCATCAAGGCAGACCAAGATATCAGCACCGAGAATTTCAGGGTGTACTACAAGATAGAGAATGGGTCTGATATCAACGTCAATCGGAAGATAACCACCGAGAAAGAAAAATATGAGACTACCGCGGAGTTCGAAGGATGGACTGCGAATGCCACCGTTAGCGTCTCGGTCTTTGCTGAAGCACGCCATTACTTCGTCAACCTCCCAGAAATGTTCTCCAATACCGTCAGAGACAGCCGCACTTATCTGTTCACCACCGCAAACGACCCAAACATCGGAACCGAAGAGCCCCTGGTGGAATGGAACGCGACGCGTGCGTTACTGAACCAACCTCAATTACCAAACACGCTCAACTACATCACCCCCTATCCAATCGGTACTGGTGCGACCCCTGGTTTTGAGGTCCTGGTCGTTCTCGTGGCGATCGCGGCGGTCGTCCTGCTGTTCAAACGCAAAAAGAAAGATAAGACGTCATGAGCGAAATAGCCACCTTTTGCGCCTCATTCAAAAAAGGTTTCATCCCTCGCGTGCAGAATCCTCGACAACCAGTCCGCTTTTGGTCAGAGAAGGATGTCCTGCATGGCTCCGTGGTGGATGCGTACGTTATCATTCTTCGGACACGGGGATGCTCCTGGGCGCTTTCCTCAGGTTGTACGATGTGCGGGTACTTCAATGACAGTATGCTGTCTGCTGTTTCAGCGGAGGAGCTTCTGGCCCAGTTTGAAACCGCCATGCAACATTACAAGGGAGAAAAAATCGTAAAACTCTTCACCTCGGGAAGCTTTCTCGATGCTTCAGAGATACCAGTCACCATACAACAGAACATACTTTCTACCCTTCAGCAGAACGCTGAGAAAATCAGTGTCGAATCACGACCAGAATACATCACTGAAAAAAGCATTGGTTTGATTCAAAGCACGATACCGTTATCGAGCTTTGAGATCGGGATCGGACTGGAAACCTCCAATGATTTTATACGAGACCATGCCATCAACAAGGGTTTTACGTTCCAGGACTACAAAAAAGCAGCAGGACTTCTGAAACAACACAAGGTTCATGTCAAAACCTATGTGCTCATGAAACCACCATTCCTTACAGAAAAACAAGCACTCAACGATTGTCTCCGAACAACCAAAGACATCGCCTCCTGCACAGACCTGCTGTCATTCAACCCGACGAACATACAACGTCACACCGTCGTCGACTACCTCTGGAACAGAAATCAGTACCGACCCCCCTGGCTCTGGACCATCGTGGAGTGTTTACAACAGAGCAAACGTCTCACCGATGCGTTTGTGAAATGTGATGTGGTCGCTGGAGGGAGCAGTCGTGGCGCCCATAACTGTGGCCTCTGTGATAAAAAAGTCCTGCATGCGATAGAAGAATTCTCCCTCACCCAACAACCAGAGGTGTTTAAAGACCTCTCCTGCCGATGTCAAGACCAGTGGCGTGACCAACTTGACTTAGAAAACCTCAGTTTCGGCTCCCTTGTCGATTTTTCACGGTGGAACCCATGAAATCCCAGGTGGAACAACACGACATCGTCGTCCTCATCGATGAAAACCTACGGAAAATCCTCGTCGATACGAACGGAAAAACCGATAAAATCAGAGGAATCGGAGTCATTGACCCGAAAACCTTGGTTGGAAAGGAATATGGAACGAAACTGCACATCGGCAGCAAACGGTTCTGGCTGCTTGTTCCCTCCTTACAAGATAAACTGCAGGGGTTGCATCGTCAGGCGCAGATCATCCTTCCCCGGGATGCAGCACACATCCTGATGAATTGTTCGATTGAACCCGGACAGCGAGTGCTGGAGGCAGGCATCGGGTCCGGGTCGCTTACCATCACGCTTGCCTCAGCGGTCGCTCCGAACGGCAGGGTGATATCCTATGATATCCGTCAAGAGTTCATCGACCATGCGATGAAGAATCTTAAACAAGCGAACCTCGCAGCCTCCGTTTCCACCAAACTTAAGGATGTCACGGAGGGGATCGAGGAAACGGACCTCGACGCGGTCATCCTGGACATCCCAAACCCCTGGGCTGCGGTTTCTCATGCCTGGAACGCGTTGAAAACAGGGGGGTACCTCTGCACCTATTCCCCGTTAATCTCCCAGGTGGAGCAAACCGTCAACACCATCGAACAACACCCCTTCATTGAGTGTAAAACATACGAAAACATTCAGCGGGAGATGATCGTCTCAAAGCACGGGACCCGCCCGAGTTTTGAGATGCTGGGTCACACCGGGTATCTGACCTTCGCACGAAAGGTACCCACCCTGTAAACACACACAAAATCATGTGTACGACTCAGAGAATTGCGTGTTTTTGAAAAACCCATAGTCCAGATGACCATAGTCGTCAAAATCACCGACTCCATGCGTCCCATCGGAGTACGAGAACGTCCGGTATTTGTACCAATAGTTCATGCAGCTTTTATAATTCCGATACAGGAACCAGTGCATGCTGAACGGACGGAGGGTGCCGATGTTGTCGATCCCACCATGCAGATCAGCCAGCAGACCGAGCGTATGGCCAAGATGATGAATGGATGCTTTCAGAATAATCTGCCGTCGACTGACCCACGGGAACTGCTCTGAGATCTGCTGTGCAGAAATCAGGAAAGAGTCCAGGTGATCCCATCCCATGAAGGGAAAATTCACATCCGGGCCTTCGTCACAGATGATCCCATATCGAAAGATCCCTTTCCGGGGATTGTCCAAATCATGGTGGAGAAAATATCTCCAATACAGATCCACAAGATCAGAGAAGGAGAGGTTTGCCTGATATGGTATCTCTTCCCCACCGTCATACTCCCCGATATCAATGTGAAGACTGATGTTCTGCTGCTGAAAGGCCTGGACTGCTACTGTGACGAGCTGCGCGTCAGGTTTGTTGTTACGAGTTGGGTCTTCTGATTGCATCCAATCGAGTTCCAAAAAAAGATCCTTCTGGAACGGATCTGACCCATAGACATCGGTGTAGCATTCTTCGATATTGTTCAATGCATCCCCATCAGGGTCAAGAGACGAATGGTCCTCCCAGACATAGGGATCATACCCCCATTTTGTTTCCCACCAGTCAGGAACACCATCCAAATCAGTATCATTGGAGGAGAAATGGATCGGACGTGTGATCGGATGCAGAATGGTCCGATTCAGATAGCCGGGATGAGACCTCCAGTCCGCCCCTGCATCACGAATCGGTCGGGGTAGCCAGGGGTAGCCTTGCAGTCTTCCAAGGGGGACAGACACCCAGTCCCCAACTCCGTATGCGGTCAATGAAGGACCACACCATGACCCCCAATAGTTCTGTTTGATAGCAGGATCCGAATCCCTGGAGTACACTCCATAGAGGGTGTTCGAGTAAATATTGTTCTGAGAAAGTCTGCATACGCTTTGTTTCGCAAGGTAGATCCCGTAGCGAAAACCATGATGGATATCACAGGAGGTGATGTTAATCTGGGTACAGGCGAAATCGAACACCATGGCAAAATGGGTGTTATACGTAAAATCACACTGATGCACCTCTACGGCGTTCGACCGGGTCGCATGCACGGCAATGCCATTGTGCCGAAAGATGGTATTGTCTATAAGAACTGCTGAGCAGCCTTCGAAATACATCCCCCCATGGTTCACACTGTTATCACTGATGTTACACCGGGAGAGGGTGAGGTGCGTGGATTGGGAGAAAAACCCTGCGCGTCCATTCGTATGAAAATAACAGGAGAAAAGGAGAATCTCATCGGTTCTGTCCCCATGGATTCCTATTGAATTCTGGCCAAACGTGCAATCTTTGACCGTGACGGTGGATGTCGATGACAGGCTGATGCCAATACCGTTATTCGAAAATGTACAATTCTCAAAGATATGACATGAGGTGTTCTGTGCTAAGATGCCGATGCGCGTTCGATAGAAGGTACAATTCAGCAGCAGCGCATGAGGAGACCTGAGGAGCAGTCCAGCGTTCCCAGGGCATCCACCTGAGTTTTGCACTAGAAGATTCTGAAGCACC
>JBAZLE010000048.1:0-12806 GCA_041650455.1 Thermoplasmatota archaeon
TCCACGGGAACTATTACAACTTTATCGAGACAATCAACAACCACGGTCGTCACCGATCGGATTCCGCTGGGATTGGGTCGTCTGAAGATTACCGTCACAGTGGAGGTTTCAGGTAATGCACCTATCATACAAACCGCTCAGGGATTTAAGTTCTTTTTCTTTGTTTTCGGAGTCCGTTCGACATAACCACTTTGCTTTTTTTTGTTAAAGGAGAATTGAACGAATCATCACAAATGGATGTTACAGGAAGGTTTCTATCCGGTCCTTCAATTTTTTTAATCCGCTATTTCGCAAATGTATATAAATCACTCAGTAGATAAGCGGGCTGATAACTATGAAGAAACTCGTCATCTTCCTTGGACTTCTTTCCCTGCTCTTCGTCAGTAGCTTAAGCGGTTGCTTAGACGAAAAAAGCAAATTTATTGGAACCTGGCGCAATCAAGACGAGAGCATATCGATGACATTTGATTCAAATAACAAGGTGACTATCACCGGGAGTCTTGTCACCCTAACAGGAATACTTGATTATTCCGTCGCTGATAAGAAAATAACGTTCTCCTCAGGGGATATTGGAAAAACATTCAATTATAGTTTTCCTGAGTCAAATAAGCTGATTATCAGCACCGACCAAGGATTCTCCTTGATATTGACTAAGGTATAAGGTGAGTAAAAATGGTCATACC
Organism: Thermoplasmatota archaeon; assembly: GCA_041650455.1. Lineage (GTDB taxonomy): Archaea > Thermoplasmatota > E2 > DHVEG-1 > DHVEG-1 > SM1-50. The sequence continues at coordinate 684 of JBAZLE010000048.1, forward strand.
CGTTTGGCTTGCGATAATAGCAATTATTATCATCGCAATTGTGGCTTGGAAACTTATAAAATTTGCTCTCTGGGTTCTCATCATTATCATCCTGATCGCCCTTGCACTGATAGGATTGGATTTCTTCGTCGGTTTATTTTCTCAGATACTTTAGGGGAGAATCACGGTAAGAAGAAATCATTTCCGAAACGGAATTCAAATTACCATACATTTAGATCTTCTAGGGGTCTGTATTTTCCTTTGGGGGAAGGTAATACGCGAACCAATGGATGGATAATAAAAGGTTTCATGGTATCTATTTTCCTTTTATTTGTCAGTATCTCATTTATCCGAAATCTCACCTATACGATCGTAACAACCCCGATTGACGAAGAGTTCATTGAAATCTCCACAGTGCTCTGTGGGATTCCTGAGAGTCTGTGATTGTTACGAAGCAGATTTTGTTGATAAAGAGAGGAGCAGTCAAAACCCATGCGCGTCATAAAAACTGTTTTTGAATTCGCGAAATTATCCAGTGCTCATTTCATTTTTTTAACAGCCATCATCCCGCTCACCGGTGCGATTGCCATGGGTGAAAAAGATTTATTCCATCTCACTATTCTTTTTCTCATCGGGTTGTCTGCGCATATTGTTGGTTTTGCGTTCAACCATTATATGGACATCGAAGTCGATCGTCTTAGTTCAGCTACGATGAAACGGCCACTGCCCAGTGGGAATATCTCGAGAAGAAACGCTTTTCTGTATATTCTGGTGGTTTTATTTCTTGGATGTCTGCTCATCGTGTATTATTATGGCGTCGTCCTGCTGCTCTTGTACTTGGTTGGGATTTTCCTTGCTGGGCTGTATGATTCCTATAGCAAGCGAATCAGTGGGATGGATTTTGTTCTGGCTTCCTCGGTGGTGGTGGGTGTGGTCTTTGGTGCAGCAACCGTCTCATTCCGGTTCACCCCTTTGATCGCTGTCCTGTGCGTCTTAGCGTTTCTCCAAACCCTCAACCTCAACCTGGTCGCTGGAGGCATTAAAGATGCAGATCATGATTATCTGATGCAGTCGCAGCATCTTTCGACACGACTCGGCGTTAAGGTTGACCAGGGAGTGTTTCAGATCCCCCCTGCCTTTCAATTCATCGCCTATCTCTTAGCAGGATCGTACGCACTTGGGGTGTTCCTATCTCTCCTTTTTCAAGTAATTAACCTGGATGGCTCTCTCATCCTCCTCCTTCTCCTTATTAATGTCTTATTTTTTATCATTACCTATAAAATGGTTCATCTCAAACGGTTTCATCGACAACAAGTGAGGAAATATGTGGTCCTCCAGTATACGATCAACTGGTTCAATATCCCGATTCTGCTGATGAGTGTGGCACCTCTCGCTGGGTTCCTTCTGTTATATCCTATCATTGGATTGATTGTATCCAATGTGATTCTCTACCGCACGATTCTCAGACCTCAGGTGATGTGACCGCTGTATGAGAAGGATAGAAACGTTCAAATGAATATGGTGATTACTTTTCATCCTCCTTGAGATGGAGGGTTCACACTGATGAAGAAACAAAACATCAAGATGACGATTCGTCCAATGACTCTGAAGGATTATGATGTGGTCATCAGATTATGGGACGAAGGGGAGATTCCCTATCGACCGGAGGGACGCGACAGTAGAACAAACATCAAAAAACAATTACGACAACCGAATTGTTCTTTTCTTGTGGCAGAGGCCGATACGAAGATTATTGGGGCGATTGTTGGCACGCATGACGGGCGGAAAGGTTGGATCAATCGACTGGTGGTTATCCCCTCCTATCATAAAAGGGGAATCGCGAAACGGCTCGTCAAAGAAGTCGAACATCATTTTTCACAAGCAGGGATTGATATCGTCGCTTGTCTCATCGAGGAGTGGAACACCACCTCTATGAAGGTGTTCGAACACTTAGGATATACCAAGCATACCGACATCCTGTATTATTCGAAAAGAAAAAGCATGAAGACATGATGATGCCCCTGTTTTTGTTACTCCCTTCTGAAGAAAAAGTATATTAATATAGAAAATATCTAATAAATATACATATTTTCTACTATGAACAGAAGCTATGAAAAAAATGATTGTTGTCCTCCTCGTCGCAGCAATGATACTCAATATTGTCGCAGGCGCGTTTCTTTTCTTAGATATCCAACAAATGAACTTACCGGAAATCACACTGACACTTGAGATAGTCAATATCACCGCTACGGAAGCAATCCTCCAACCCACTATTACGGTTCACAACCCCAATTCATTTCCTATCTTTTTAAAAACCTGACAATGATTACGGTCGATGAGAAAGAGGAACTCATCAACCAGCTCACCATCGACGGTGGAGAAACCAAAGCACATAAGAACCGAACGTTTACGACAATTGCGCATATCCAATTCACGGGCTCCCTCCCTAATCGCCTTACCAGTCATCTCACCGGGACATTCGGCACCGTGTTTTTTGGGGTGATAACAAAAACGTTTCCTCTGACGTTCTCAATAATTACCGCTCTGAATGACCTCATGGAGCAATTCACGCTTCCTTCTCTCCACCTCTCCGCAAACTTTAGCGACATCACCCAAGAGGGGATCAATTTTACGGGAATGATTGAAATAACCAACCCAGACACAATAGCTCTCTGCCTCGAAAACCTCTCTGCAAATATGAAAACCGAGACTGGAACGCAGGTGGGAAGTATCAGTATCCAAAGTCAGACAATCCCAGCAAAAACCACACGGCAACTCTCCGGGAGCGGATGGATTCTGCTGAAATCATTAGACGTGGAGGTCCTCAAGATGATGCTTTCTGGTCAGGTCGTTATCTCTGTTGCTGGTATCCGTAAATCAATGAATCTCTCTGTGGAAGCTGATATTGTCCCCCCGTCCCTTGAGCATCTCCTCTCGGATCTCCCTACCGAAGCATCACTTACTGGTGATTACACTTATACATTCAAAGATGGGTTGCATGATAAGATTACGTTTTCAATAACAGATCCAAATAAGTTGACGTTGCTTGCGACCGATATCACCGTACAAATCTTCAGGGTCGATGGGACCAAAACCCGTTTGATAAGCGCTGGCACATTACCAGATGGTCAGATTACTGCAGAGAGCACCACGGTCCTCCAAGGAGATATGTTCATTCCATTGACTCAACTGTGGCCTCGTCTTGGGGAGCGAGTCATCCCTGATCAACTTCAGGTAATCTTACGGTCAAATGTCACCATCCAGGGAATCAATCAAACCATCTGGATAGGGGTCACCGGGTATCAGGATTTCCCGATTCATCGTTTTTCATGACACGTAATTTTATAAACGATAACGAAGTATGAGAAACGCATTTGGGGAGTTTTTCCATGATTTCGCCTCAGCAAAAGCGGTGATGGTGAATGGAGAATTCTCTACCATCCGTGAAGCGTTATATCTGAAGAAACCGATTTTTTGTTTCCCTATCCAGCATCAATTCGAGCAAGCGTTCAACGCGAAATGTATCGAGCAGATGGGTGTTGGTGTTTCCCATGCGAAGTTTTGTGAAAATGATTTGAAGGATTTCTTAGACCATCTTCGCTCCTTTCAAGAACCCTTCCAACGCTATACTCCCGGAAACTAGGAGGAAATCTTAGCACGGATCGAACAGCAAATCCAAAATATAGTAACCAAGAAAAACTAATTTTTGCCTATTCCTCACTACTATACTGGAATCGATCAAAGTACGTTCTCATGGATTTGTAAATTGATGATCGAAGGGTTAACACAGAAGGATCGACATCTACTTTCCGCGGACTGATTAATGATGCCGCATCAATCTTCTGTGTTGTGGTCAACGACAGTGCCTCCATAAGGTTGTGCAATGTATCCTGTGGATGTGCGCAGAGATCTTCGTAGGTAATTGAAACAAAATCATTCTTTGGTAATTTCTCTATGCTTTTGAGATAATATCCTGTCGCTTTTTTTGTGATTCTAGAAAGAGCAACCACACAGCATTCTGGGAGTTCTTGAAAAATGAATCGGAGTGGTTGGAGTAGCAAGGGATTGGTATAACACTGTTCGTACACTCGAGACAACCGGGTGGTGTACGGATTTTTTTCTTGCAGCAACGTCCTGATTGCATACAATGTCGAGCTAATGGTTTTAAGTGGATGACGATGGATGAACACAAATCGTGCATTCGGGAATTTCTCTTTAATATAGAGGAAATTTGGAAAGTCATACGGGTTTTTCAAAAGAATCGGTTTGTCGCTTCCCGCGATGAACTGGATTTTTTTACATAACTCGGTGAAAAGTGCAATGTTGCTTTTTGTGATACGCATCTGTATCGTTTTCGTACCAAGTAAAAAACCATATTCTTCGGCAAAATCAGCGGTTATTTTCAACCGGTCGATTCCTCTATCTGCCAAACCATTTTTGAGTAATGAATCGGTGAGCTGTTGTTTCACAAGATGTTCTTTATTTTCGTGAAAGTTGGAGAGCAGCTCGTGATAATTGATGAGATGATACGCAGTGACCGGAATAAAACAACCGGTTGCGGTCAACATCTTATATAAGATACTAGTCCCTGAACGATGTACTCCTAAGATAAATACCGGATGAAAATTAACATGCTTGAGTTCTTCAAGATACCGGGTTTCTTGATTTCTATCCATCGGAGTACCCACATCCTTGATATATTGATATTCTTTTAATAAAGCCAACACGTTTTAAGAAAGTAACGAACACGGTTTTCCTCTTGACAAACATACAACCCCTGGGTAAGGTAAATCTCTAAGAACCCGCGAGGGATACAAAACACTGTTGAAGACACATGATTCTTGAATTTCTCATTATTCTGGGAATCATTGGAGTGCTTGGTGAATCGATTATCATCAGTCTATGGATTGTTGCTTATAGGAAGACAAAAAAACGAGTTTTCTCCTCTTATTTTCCTTTCGCCTCTGTCTTGGTTCCCTGTAAAGGTGTGGGGCCTGGTTTCTTGGAAAACATCCAGGGCTTCCTCTCTCAAGAATACCCACGATATGAACTTACCTTTGTTGTTGATTCAAGAGAAGATCCTGCGTATATGACCTTACAGCAACAAATACAGAACACATCCCATGCGCGTGTTGTTCTGACTAAACCTGTTGCGGGATGCAGTGGGAAGGTCGCTGCGTTGCTCACAGGACTTGATTTCACAGAACAGGCGGAGGTCCTGGTGTTCGCGGACAGCGATATCAAACCAGATACTCACTGGCTTGAGAACATTGTTTGTCCCCTGCAAGATGAGACGATTGGGGCGACCACCGGGTATCGTTGGTATTTCCCTTCAAATCTGAAAACGCTGCTCATCTCTGCTTGGAATATGGCCTCGATTGTCTTTATGTTTTTCCCCCGCTCTACATTTGCCTGGGGCGGATCGATGGCCATCCGGAAAAACGTGTTTGATACCCTAGGTATCAAAGAAAAATGGGGAACCGCGTTCTCCGATGATCTTGTTCTTACTATCGCTGTGAAAAAAGCGAGGTATACGATTTTCCTTCAACCAAAATGCATCATGGAAAGCCCGCCGGAAACCAGTATTCGAAGGTTTATCCACTGGGGGACGAGGCAATATACGTGGGTCCGCTGGTATTACCCTGTCTTCTGGATTGGCTCGTTTGTTGGTTTTATCGGGGCGCAGGTCATCATCGCACTTGGTTTCCTGCTAATTCTTTTTGGTTACCACCTCCCCGGGTTCTTCCTCTGTTCGATGATTCTTTTCGAATTCCTGTATGGTTGGATGGGGATCTGTCTGCTGCCAAAAACCATGAGCTACCCAGAAGAACGTTATTCCTCACCGATAGGATATGCTCTGTTGACTCCTCTCGTGTTTCTTTTATTGGCGTACAATGCGTTTTCATCAGCGTTCACACGGGAGATACACTGGGCGGGAAGAACGTATAAAAAATCAACGAATGGGACGTAAATTAAAAATTTCCTTTCATCGCCCAATTCTGGATTGTTTTTCAGCGATGCAAGGATTGAAAAGAATGTTGATACCTCTTTTTTTGAGACCATACGGTTTGATGAAAGAAGTACCGATATTACCGATTCGAGATGTTTCTATCCTTCGATTTCAACGATTGGTGCCTTCGGAGCGTTTTTCATAACACTCTGAATACCGTTCATGCAGGACTTCTTTGAGCTATAGCCTTCACTGGTTGCGATAATTTCTCCATTTGCTGCTTTCATTCTAAATCGATATTCTCCTGCCTTATCGGTCCATACTTCAAATTTTCCAGTTGCCATTATAAAAACCTCAAAAACATTATTACTCTTATCTTTATAAGATTATTGGTCTAAAAAAAATTTTCTTGTCATTGAAGGAAATTGAATACTGTAAAATATAAAAAAAATTTGACGAAAAAATACACAAACCAAAGAAAATACTCTATCGTAGGCTAGAAATACTCTCAATGATATCTTCCTTAGGAGATTGAGAACATGCAAGATTTCGAGAAACTAGGGGTGTTTTATCTTGGCCGTCTGTATGATTTGCAGAAGAAATCCCAGTTAGAAGACTTACTGCTTTATGACTCCAAAGATTTGGTGACACACGCCATATGTATCGGTATGACTGGGAGTGGAAAAACCGGTCTCTGTGTGTCGCTGATTGAAGAGGCTGCCATCGATGGCATTCCAACAATTGCAATTGACCCAAAAGGGGATATTACCAATCTCCTTCTGACGTTTCCACAGTTACGACCCCAGGATTTTGCCCCATGGATTAATCCGGGGGATGCTATCAAAAAGGGTTTGTCAAACGAGGCGTACGCAGAGCAACAAGCTGCTCTCTGGAAAAATGGGCTGCTGAAATGGGGACAAGACGGAACACGCATCCAGCGACTCCATGAATCCGCGGATTTTGCCATTTATACCCCTGGAAGTAACGCGGGATTACCTATCTCAATTCTGAAATCCTTTGCAGCTCCGCCCCCCGAGATTCGACAGGACAATGAACTGTTACAGGAGCGAATCACCACCACGGTCACCAGTCTGCTTGGGCTGCTTGGCATCAATGCCGATCCCATCCGCTCCAGGGAACATATCCTGATCTCCACCATCTTAGCGACCTCCTGGCAACAAGGCGAAGATTTGGATATCGGTCGACTCATCCAACGAATCCAAACCCCGCCGATGACCCGAATAGGAATGCTTGACATCGAATCATTCTATTCTTCAAAAGACCGCTTTGAGCTAGCCATGCAATTAAATAATCTGTTGGCAGCCCCTGGTTTTAGCCTCTGGCTCGAAGGGGAACCATTAGATATCACCTCCTTACTGCATTCAGCGAAGGGAAAACCAAAAGTATCTATCTTTTACACTGCGCACCTCAATGACGCACAACGTATGTTTTTCACGTCACTGTTGCTCAATCAGGTCGTAGGATGGATGCGTTCACAGTCAGGAACGACCAGCTTACGGGCTATTTTGTACATCGATGAGGTATTCGGCTATTTACCACCGCTCGCCAACCCCCCCTCGAAAACACCGCTATTAACCCTATTAAAGCAAGCACGTGCCTTCGGCTTGGGGGTTGTTCTTTCGACGCAAAACCCCGTCGATCTGGATTACAAGGCTATTTCAAATGCGGGTACCTGGTTCCTCGGTCGCCTGCAAACAGAACGCGACAAAGCACGGGTGATGGATGGATTGGAAGGAGCCGCCCTTTCAGGACAACACCAATTTAATCGTCAAAACATCGAAAAAATGCTTTCCGCTTTAGGAAATCGCGTCTTCCTCATGAACAACGTCCATGACGATACTCCCGCTCTTTTCGAGACCAGATGGGCGCTCTCCTATCTTCGAGGGCCGTTGACTCGAGAACAAATCAAGGTCCTGGTTGAACCACTGAAAAAACATCAGAAAGCACCGTCTCCCGCTCAACCAGTCATCCCTTCATCTGCGTCGCCTACACTGTCTCCTCCGCAGTCACGAGGAATGTCCCCGATACCAGCGGTCCCACCAGATGTACCGCAGTACTTTTTACCACCAACACACAGTCCATCGCCGACTCAGCCTCTCGTGTATCGTCCGTATGTCATCGGGGCGGCACAAGTACGGTTCGCGAATGCAAAAACCAAAATCGACCAAACAAGAGACGTTTTGTTCATGACACCAGTCACGGACGATCCCATCCCCGTGACTTGGGAGAACGCAACACAAGCACCTCTGAAGATCTCAGACCTTCAAAAAACACTCATAGAAAACGTTTCCTATGCTGAGTTGCCCTTTGCTGCATTGAAGGCGAAAAACTATGCGATATGGGAGAAAGACTTTGTGGGCTGGTTGTTTAAAACACAGAAGTTGGAGTTGCTCAGAAGTCAACAGCTCAATGTCTCGTCGATGGCAGGGGAAACCGAACGGGACTTTCGAATACGACTCCAGCAAATCGCAAGAGAAAAACGTGACGAACAGGTCAACAAGTTAAGGGAGCAATACGCATCGAAGTACGCTAAAATCGATGAGCGTGTACGACGTGCACAAATAAAAGTCGAAGAACGCGATGCCCAAATAAAGGATCAAAAATATCAGACTGCAATTTCGCTAGGAACCACCCTACTTGGTGGTTTCCTTGGGAGAAAGACGCTTGGTGGTATTTCAAAAACCTCTCGAGATATAAGCAGAGGCACGAAGAAAAAAAGAGAAAGCCAATACGCAAAAGAAGACCTCAAAGCGCTCCAGGAAGAAAAGCAGCGTCTCGAATCACAATTCCAAAGCGATGTCGCTATGTTAGAGGCGAAAACAAATCCTCTGAATGAAAACTTAGAACGCATTCTGATCACTCCGACAAAGACAAATATTCTCGTTCGTTTTGTCGCACTCGTCTGGACATCAACCTAGCTGATAGAACTCTCATCATCTCTTCTCTTTCGGCAAACAGCTCTAATTCAATTTTATAGTTTTAACAATAAAAAAAATACCACAAGACCAACACCACAACTCTTCGTTCTAACAAATAATTCACCCCACAGAATGTCTGGTCCTAACTCTACTAAATTTAAATAGTATCATATCATTAGATAACATCGAAAAGGAGGAATGTATTTTCTATGCGATATGATGTTGCTGTCGTGGGGGCTGGCCCAGCTGGCGCTACCGCAGCCAAAATCCTCTCCGAAACAGGTCTCCGTACCATCCTCCTTGAAAAAACAACCTTTCCACGAGACAAACCATGCGGTGGTGGCCTTCAAATGCGAGTCCTGCATCGATTCAAATACCTCGAGGAACACAACCTGATTGATTCATTTTCTACTAGGATACAAATACATTCATCCTCGCTCCAACACCACTTGGATTTTCACCAAACGAAACCGCTTGAAGCAATGGTGTTGAGACAAACCTTTGACGAAGGGCTCGTCACCCTCGCAACACGAGCTGGGGCACTGCTCCAATGCGGAAACGCGGTACATGACTTGACGGACCAGAAGGACCATGTCCGTCTTGTTCTATCAGATGGGACGACCGTTGAATCACGATTGGTTATTGGCGCGGATGGAATGTGGAGTATGATTGCGAAAAAAATAGGCATGAAACAACACTCTGACCAGATAGGGATCTGCGCTTACAATGAATATCACTTTGATCAAGAAACCATGCGTGATTTGTATGGAGAAGAACGGAGCGTCCATATCCATATTCAACCCTACGGAATGGCAGGGTACGGCTGGATGTTTCCCAAAAAAGAACACGTCAATATCGGGGTCGTCGAATTCCGACAAGCTGTTACTCCTAGATTAAACAAGAAGAATTTACAGATTCTCTTCACGCAATATCTTCAGATACTAAAAAAACAAAAACTTATTCCCAACAGCCTGAGGACAACAACAACACACGGCGGAGCATTCCCTACCTGTCCGATGAGCACATTGACCACTGATCGTGTGCTACTCTGCGGTGACGCTGGCGGTCTTGTAAACCCATTGACCGGCGAAGGTATCTACTATGCAATGTGCTCCGGTGAAACGGCAGCAAAAACAGCAATCAAAGCATTAGAAAACAGTACCACCGACGTCCGTACCCTAAAGTGTTATCAGACCCAATGGAATCAAGAATTTTCGTTAGAACTATCTCTTTTATCTCGATTGTCAAAACGCTGGGGACGAAATCTCGATTCCTTTCTTGAGGTTGCAAACAAAGACCCGAAACTCGTCGATATCATCTGCCAGGCAATCCCAAGCAAAAAAGGGGTACAAGGAGAGAAATGGAAAATCATTCGTCGCTTTGTTTTTTCTTATTGTACGCATAAATTCAGACGATGAGCGGTGGAAAAAAGAATCTGCAATTCTGGTACTGACATTCGAAGCGAATCTCTTAAGCGAATACATCTATATAAGAATTTGAAATAATCATTCCATATACTCATAGACAAATTTATAAACGATACAGCATATTAAATAAAGAAAACAACCGGTGGAAAAAATGAATAAAGAAACAGGAATCTCAAATACGGAGTTACTTGCAAAGAAAAGGAGACAACACAAAAAGATCTTTACGAGAAAAAAATTACCCAGAATCACCCTTTCTCAGGGAGTCATTCCCTGCTTATTACTACTGACTTGTATAGTTCCCCTGTCGCAGGCGCACATCATCCAAGATATTCCATATCCTGTTGAGAGCGGATATTTTTTCCAGCTTATTGATCGCTCAATGATTGAAATAGATAGCAAGTACCCTGCAAGTATAAGCTTGGCACAGAGATTTGAAAACGAAGAATGGAACAGAACAATCGGTGGAAGTAACATCGATGTCGGCTATTGCGTCCACCAGACCACTGATGGAGGATACATTATCTCAGGTTACACCCGATCATACGGGGCAAGTGGTCATAACATGTGGCTCATAAAGACGGATTCTTTAGGAAATGAACTCTGGAATAAGACCTTTGGAGGATCAAATGATGACGAAGCAGAATCAGTACAGCAGACAACAGATGGAGGCTATATCTTAACAGGATGGACAAAATCGTATGGCGCAGGCATGAAGGACCTCTGGCTTGTCAAGACGGATTCCATTGGCAACGAACAATGGAACAAGGTGTTTGGGGGCGCACAAGATGATGGTGGCACCAGTGTTCGACAAACCACCGATGGGGGATATATCGTAGCAGGGTACACATCATCGTATGGTGCGGGCAGCGTGGATGCCTGGCTGATAAAAACAGATAGCCTAGGTAATCCAACATGGACAAAGACACATGGAGGATCCTCTACAGATGGTGCCTATAGCGTTGAACAGACAACCGATGACGGATATATTCTCACTGGATGGACCATGTCCTATGGCCCAGGTCCTCTTTTTAATGTTTGGCTGGTAAAAACAGATAGTTTAGGGAATCAGCAATGGAACAAAGTGTTCGGCGGAGCTGATGCAGACCAAGGGCGCAGTGTCTCACAAACCACAGATGGCGGCTACATCATCACTGGCTATACCGATAGTTTTGGTGCTGGTCTGTATGACATGCTGATCATCAAAACAGATGCATTAGGAAATGAACAATGGACGAAGACATTCGGGGGAACAGGCAGAGATTATGGGTACTCGGTGCAGCAGACATACAATGGAGGATACATTGTTGCTGGATACACCCTTTCCTATGGTGCAGGGGGTGATGATGTTTGGGTGGTCAAGACAGATTCTCTGGGGACGAAACTATGGGACGAAACCTTCGGGGGCACCGCCTCCGATGTTGGATATTCAATTCAACAGACCACAGACGGTGGCTATATTGTTACCGGACATACGCTTTCCTATGGCGCAGGAGTACATGATGTTTGGCTGATAAAAGTAGAAAGCGACGAAACACCTCCTCCGCCCTTAGAGGTTGATGCGGGGGGGCCCTATGAAGGATTCGTCGGTGAACCCGTTCAGTTCACTGGAATCGTTGAGGGAGGCGTCCCTCCCTATGTCTTTGAATGGGATTTCGGTGATTCTACCACGTCAACAGAACAATTCCCCTCTCATGCATATCTTGCCGCAGGGATCTATGAAGCCACCTTTACCGTTGTTGATACCCTCAACACGGTAGCGCATGATACCGCCACCGTAACGATACGTACCTCAGATACCACACCTCCGGATGTAACAATCACCAAGCCA
>JBAZLE010000049.1:0-12740 GCA_041650455.1 Thermoplasmatota archaeon
AGGATTTACTGCTGAGATGACCTACAGCATAAAAACAGGGTATTGGACCGGTGATGACTCGGTGGGTGATCCCAGTGGGTATGGCCGGTTGAAGAGCGGTGATGACAGAAACCTCGCTCGAAGTGAAAGGGAATATGAACTCTGGTTCACGATCGTCCAAACGGATTACGATGGTGATGGAATTCCATACTGGACGGAGGTACACAGGTCTGGAACTGATCCTGAGGTTGATGACAGAGGAGAAGACCTCGACGGGGATTTCCTACCTATCGAATGGGAACATCATTGGAGGTATCATCCCCTGATCTGGGATAATCACAGTAAAATTGACAACGATTGCGACAGTTTAACTAATGTTGAGGAATATTTCGTATCTTCCTGGGGATCCGATCCCTATCGACAGGACCTTTTCATTGAAATCGACGTCATGGCAGAAGGCCCAATTGGACAAAACAGCTCGGTTCCGCCTCGTGCGAAGGAACTGTTGAAGACCGCGTTTCATCGACACAACATCGTAGTTCATCTTGATGACGGTTGTATGGGTGGTGGTGGAGAAATCATTCCGTTTGATCAAGAAACCTACCGCTATGAACTCCGTACTCTCTATAAGACCTATTTTCTCAAGAACGATTCAGAGAACTGGCGGAGAAGCGTGTTTCGCTATGCGATGATTATATTTCAGCAAAAAGTTGCGGCTGCTGTCGCGTACGTCGGGGAACATCCCTGGTTGTACTGGCACACCCGGGGAATCAACACGTGTGTCATTTCTGCTCAATCCATGCAAAACAAAGCAGTAAAAACAAATACCTCGTTGGACAAGATATTTGCCTGCGTATTGATGCATGAGACCGGTCATACCTTCGGGATTGATTTTTTGTTTCCCATGGGATGTGACAACATACGGACCTCCCAACCCCATGCGTTTGCGTATTGGCTGTTTCGGAATTATAAGAGCTGTATGAATTATCGATATACGTATTCGCTGCTGGATTACTCTGATGGGTCTCATGGGTGGTTCGATTATGATGATTGGGGGAATCTTGATTTTTCATTTTTTGAAAAAAAGAGATGAGAGTGAAAAGTTGATGAGGCGAGGAGAGCCTGTCAATCTCTTTTTCTGTATCAATCGTATTATTCCTATGCTTTCTTACCATGATCTGCTGAACAAACCATAAAAGTACCATCATCGTTCATCGGTGTGCCATGGTGAAGAATCTTGCAGGTAAAATAAAACTCATTCTCCCCTTCATCGGTCTCGGAATCCTGACGTACATCATCTTCACACTCGACCCCCAAGAAATCATCACCGCGTTTCTCTCTATTGACCCCGTGTTCATCATCTATGCCTTGCTGCTCACCATCCCGTTGCTGTATCTCAGAAACATAGAATACCAGATTGTGTTAAAGGAACAAAAAATCAGGATAAGCTCTCTTGATTCTTTGAAAATCTACCTTATCGGGATTTTCTACGGGAGTTTCACCCCGGGGTACTCCGGGCAGTTGATGCGCATCCCATACCTTAAAGAAACATCAGGGGAACCGTTTGGGAAGCTCTTCATCAATACCATCATTGATACCATTGTTCATTCGTTCTCGATTTATGGGATGATCATCATCGGGGCGTTCCTGGTGGTTGGGACGATTCCGGAGTTACTTCCCATCACCGTCGCCTGGATGATCGGTTTCTGCCTGGTCGCTGTGTATTTTACGCGAAAGGAGCGTGGGGAGAAATTCTTTAGAGTAATCATTCTCTATCTTACCCCGAAAAAGATCAAGACACATCTGAATGCATTTGTGGATACGTTCTACAGTGATTTCCCAAGGTTTAAAATCATGATCATTCCCTATCTTATCGGGATTCTCACCTGGGTTATTGTCTTTTCACAGGAATACTTAATCGCCATGGGATTAGGTCTTGAGATCCCGTATCTTTCGTTTCTGATCCTGTTTCCAATTGCGAATGTCGCAGGATTCATCCCTATCACCTTCGGAGGTCTGGGGACACGAGAGTTCACTGCAATCCTGATTTTTACGACCCTGTTTTCGGTCGCCGCAGAACAAATATTCGTGCTGTCCCTCGTCGGTTTTTTTGTGACAGATATTTTGCTCGCCTTCGTTGGTTTTTTACTGTCATTGACAGAAACCCGCGTCAAAACCAAGGCACCAGATATGACCTACGGGTAAAAACTACTTTCTGGCGACGCGATAGAACTTTACAAGTGAAATGTTCGTTTTGTTACAAATGATTAGACATCCCTTAGACTGTGCCGTTTCGCGGCACCAATCCCAGGGATGCTGAGACGTTTCGCGATCCGATCAATGATTTCCGTAGAAATGATGGTCAACACAAGATAGATAATCGCGATAATCGCAAAGATTTCAAGATAACGGAAGGTGTGAGCTGCGATGAACTTGCCTTCAGCAGTCAACTCTTCTACCTGAATGATATAAGCAATCGAGGAATATTGTAGAAGATAAATAAACTCATTTGACCAGGCAGGGATCGAAATCCGCAGTGCCTGAGGGAGAATCACATGTTGTATCGACTGCAGCTTATTCATCCCAAGTGAACGAGCAGCATTCATCTGACCGGATTCGACAGACTGAATGGATCCTCGTAGATACTCCGCTTGATACGCCCCACTATTCAGAGTTAATCCAAGTAAGGCTGCCTGAATTGGAGTAAAAATAATCCCTATAGACGGAAGACCAAAATAGATTATGAATAATTGAACAAGTAACGGAGTCCCTCGAATCAGCTCAATATATCCGACACAGATGCCATTGATGATTTTATTTCCATAGACTCGACCTAAGGCAAGCGAGAGACCGAGGAAAAAACCAGCAATGATGGAGATAAACGTCAGTAGTAATGTATAGCCTAAGCCACTCAGGAGGTTTGGCAGTGAACTTAAAAAGAACTGGACAAAATCCGCTGCCATTTACCCTCCTTCTTCTTCGCCATACAATGCACCAATTCTGCCGAGGAACTCCCGCGTCCGTGCTATTCTTGCATTCGTGAACATTTCTTTCGGGGGTCCTTGTTCAACAATAACCCCACCTTCCATGAAGATGATTTCATCAGCGACGTTCCGTGCAAATCCCATCTCATGAGTCACAATCAGCATCGCGACCTTCCCGCAAAGTGATTTCATCACATCAAGGACATCTCCAATGAGTTCTGGGTCTAACGCAGAGGTCGGTTCGTCAAATAAAATAATGTCAGGTTCCATCGCAAGTGCACGAGCGATTCCTACCCGTTGCTTCTGTCCTCCAGAAAGCTGCGCGGGGTACTGATTTGCTTGTGCCTCTAAACCAACGCGGGTGAGTTCTTGTGTTGCGCGTTTGTGTGCCGCGTCTTTTTCCATTTTTTTTACTTTTTCAAGCCCGATGCTGACGTTGCGAAGAGCGGTCAAATGATTAAAGAGGTTAAAATCCTGGAAGACAAAACCAATTTTTTCCCGCATCTTGTTGATATCTGATTTTGGGTCAGTAATCTCTTTACCGTTGAGCCATACTTGACCCTTGTCCGGGGGGCTGAGTTGGTTTATGCAACGTAACAGGGTGCTTTTCCCAGTTCCGCTTGGTCCAATAATGACTTTCGTTTGGTCCTTCTGCATTGTAAATGTGACGCCTTTGAGGATTGGAACATCCCCATAGGATTTGTACACATTCTTTACCTCCAACATCACCATTGATGAATCCTCCATTGTTTCATCGATGCGCCTCCACTTGATACCCGACCATCTGGTATTTTTTTTCTACATATCTAAGGATGTTATTCGTTGAAAAGACTAAAATAAAGTAAATGAGAGCAATGAGAAGAAAAACGATGAGAACCAAATCTGGATCTCGTACTTGGATGTATCTTCCCTGTCGCATCAGCTCAATCACTCCGATCCCGAATGCAAGAGAGGTGTCTTTGAGGAGAATTGTAAATTCATTGGACCAGCCGGGAATGGAAAGACGTAGCATCTGAGGCATGATGACATGACGGATTGCTTTGATTTTGTTCATTCCAAGGGAATACGCTGCATGTATTTGGCCTTCTGGAATTGAATTAATCGCTCCGCGATAAATCTGTGCTTGATACGCAGAGCTTCGAAGCCCTAAACCGATGACTGCAGCGGTGAACGCGTCAAGATTGACCCCAATTTGAGAAAGCCCAAAGTAGATAAGAAAAAACAACACAAGTAACGGTATACCTCTGAGGACTTTTTCATAAATAAAAACAAGATAGGCAACTGGTCGTGAGGCATAGGAACGACCCGTGGCAAGAAGTACCCCAAGGATCGTCCCAAGAATGATACTAAATCCGGTGAGAAGAAGGGTGACCCCGAGTCCATTCAAGAGTGAGGGGAGTGAATCTATCAGCGTGTCAAGCGCCAATGGATCACTCCATGTTCTCCTTATGAAGCAAAATATTCTTCAATAAGGTCGTCCCAGTATGTTGTTGCTTTCACAGCAGTAAGTCCCTCGTTAATCTGTGCCAATAACTCAGTGTTGCCTTTTTTTACTGCAAATCCATAGTTTTCGTTTGTGATGATGTCAAGGACAATTTTTACATTTCCCTTTTCTGCAAAAGCTTGAGCGACTGGTGAATCGATGACAATGGCTCCGACTCGTTCAGGTCCAATGATTAAATCAGCGACCGCATCGGTGTAGAGATCATAGCTTTTGAAATTATCACTGCTGAGTTTTCCTGTTGCAACGAGTGTGTCATTCACCCAAGCCCATCCTGTTGTTCCCGTTTGAGCACCAACGGTATAGTTTTTCAGATCCTCAATGCTGGTGATGTTGATAGGCACACCTACTTTGACAAGTACTGCTTGGTTTGCATCATAATAAGGATCGCTGAAATCAACCTCTTGGAGCCGTTGTTCAGTTATGGTCATCGCTGCTGCGATAACATCGATTTTGTCTGTTTGTAAGGATGGTATTAAGGAATCGAATCCAATGTCTTGTACTTCAACAGTGTATCCCTGGTCAGTCAGTATTTTTTTAATCAAATCGATATCAAAGCCGATAATGGTTTGATCCTCTGCTTTGAATTCAAAGGGCGGAAAATCCGCTGATGTTCCAATGATTATTTTATTTTCGTCTTCCTGCGTGCATCCTGATAATGCAACAGTACCAATGACCATTGCGAGTACCAGGACTATTGAGAATATTTTCTTTTTGTTTTCCATAATAGACCTCACCCTTAGGTTCGTGGAGATAATGAGAGCAGTAATATTTAAATATTGTAGTAATAACACGATAGTAACACCGAAAAAATTCAATAAATCGAGTTTATTGTTTAGAGAGATACTTTATCAGGCCAGGGGTGATGACGGGCTGGTTTTCCACAATCGGGTATCCGAAGGGAAGAATGGTTGAATGCACTGCGTCATGGATGATTTCTATTTCTTTTGCGATTTCGATATCCTTGAGGTCAAGACCAAGGCAGATGGCTTTGATGACAAATACCGCTCCATCAATGGACAGTTGCAGTACCCCCAGGTGTCGTGTGTGGAAGCCTGAGGAAGCGCTGATGAGTGTTTTCGTCCGACCTTGTGGTGTTTCATAGCCGAGCAGTCCGCCGACGATAAGGGCATCCGTTGTTGTACAATCTTTTGGTGTGAGCGGTTTTTTTGCTTGAGGGTCAAGGACGATGCAGTTTTTCCCTGAGTAAAGATCTTTGGCGTGTTCTTTCTTCACGGATCCAAGGGTGTGTAAGATTTTTTTTGTTTTTGAATCAGTCACTCTGGTGAATAAAAGTTTTCCATCCCAGAGTTTTGCCGCGTGTTGATACTCCAGCAGGAGCCATTCGGAGAGTGCTGGTTCGCAGTGTTCAATGATAAGGAGGGGATGTTGTTTCAGAGACACAAGATGGTGTACGGAAGTCAAGGGTAATAAGCGTTCCTGTGATACGGTATTTGAATCGAAGAAGTATCGAGATGTGGTCGTATGGATAGGATCGGCAAGTACGAGGTCACAGCGTTTTCAAAAGCACGGCAGGATATCACCCTGGTTTCTCAAGAGGGAAAACGACGTTTGACGATTCATGCGTTAGTGGAGGTTGATGTGACAAAGGCGCGGGAGATGATTGCTGCATTGAAGGCACAACAGGATATCTCTTTTACCGGCTGGATTGTGAAATGCGTAGGTCAGGCTGCCTCTGAGCATAAAGAGGTGAACTCCTATCGGTTGGGTCGGAAGAAGATTGTGTCCTTCGACCAGGTCGATATCCCGGTTCCGATTGAACGGAAAGTCGGTAGTGAACAGCGACCGCTTGCGTACATCATCAGGAAAGCCAATGAAAAAACCGTTGCGGAAATCACCAAGGAGATCCGCACTGTACAACACCAAGCGATTGACGCTTCAACAGAGGTGCTCGGGGAGGATCTGACCGGATTTGAGCGGTGGGCGCTGACAGCACCAGGATGGGTGAAGAAATTCGGGGTGTATCTGCTCAGACGTCGAGGGGTGTCAAAGAAAAAGCATTTTGGGACGGTCGGGGTGACCGCGATCGGGATGAAAGGGCGTTTTCCTGGGTGGGTGATCGGCCGGGGTGGACCGATTGCGACGTTGGTGCTTGTCGGGGGGATTACGAAGAAGCCAGGGGTCGTGGACGATACGGTTCAGATCCGGGAGATTCTGCATCTGACGATCACCGTTGATCATAGTATCGTTGATGGTGGCCCGTTGGTGCGTTTTGTCTCCCGATTGACCGAGCTGTTAGAATCCGGGTATGGGGTAGAGACAAGGTAGGTATCCGATGTAGGAAGATACCGATTAGATGTTCTTTTTTAAGACGTAGATGGTCCAGGGTGCGATACGTGTTTCGTTTTTCCATTCATAAGGCTCTGTGCCCGTTGCCAAGGGCTTGTGTTTATCGACGATGCGGAGATGCGCCTTTGAATAGACGGTGGCGTAATCCTCCTCGGAGCAGAAGATATCGTAACAGGGTCGTTTATCAGCAAGGTCCGTGGTGATGATGCGAACGATATCATCAGTCTTTGCAGTAAGGTTTTCCGGGAAATCCTTTGTGGTGAACGACGCCCATTCATGGGTGTACATCTCAGGTGAGGAGACAAGGTTGATGATCGTGCCTTGGCTGGTTAACAGATGAGAGAGAATCTTGAAGAGTCTGATTTTTTTGTCCATGGTAGGAATATTATCAAAGGTGAACGCAGATAAAATTAAGTCAAAGGATGAAGAGGAGAGGGTGCGAAAGTCGCCATCGTCGATTCTGTGGTAGGTTCCTGCAGGATCGAGGTGGCGAGCGATGGTGATCATTTCTTCTGAGATGTCTACTCCGATGGTGCAGTACCCGAGGGTCTGGAGGAACCGGGCGGACCTGCCGGTGCCACAGCCGAAATCAAGGGAGTTTTTCCCAGAGACATGTTTGGAGAGTATGCCAGGGAGGTCTCGGTAGGCAAGATAGTAGGTGTTGTCGAATTTGAGCTTCGCATATGCTTCGGCCCGTGTGGGATTCTGATAAACGTTGGAAAATCCGGTATTGTTTTCCTCGTTCATGGGACAACGAGACATTTGAGTTCTCCTACTTAGGGTTTGTTATGGTAAGGGTGAGGACGAAGCTCGGGGGTGATGTACCCGTCAAGTAATCAGTTTATTCTGATTTATCAGAAAAATTTAAATAATCTGAATTGTATTAGCATTTAGAAGGAGTACACCATGAAGAAAAAAAACAAACAAGAACCCACCATACCATCAAAACACCAGTCACTCGGTTGCTGCAAAGTAGACTCCGTCGTAAGCATTGACGAACGAGGGCAAATGGTCCTGCCCAAGGACCTCCGAGAGAAAGCAGGGATAGTTGCTGGTGAGAAGCTCGCGGTGGTCGCGATGGAGAAGGACGGGAAGATCTGCTGCCTCTCCTTACTCAAAGTTGGTGACCTCGAACCTATGGTGAAAAATATGCTCAGCCCACTGATGAGAGACATCATCTAAAGAATGAAAACGGTGTTTGATAATATGAAAGAAAGACAGATAAAAAAGAAAGTTCAAGAAGGCTATGCGAAAATAGCTAAACAAGAAACAAGCTGCTGTGGATCACTTGAGGTCTGCTGCGGAAAAGCAACCTCACCAGAGGAGATCAGCAAAACCATCGGGTATACCACGGAACAATTACGTGCGGTTCCTGAAGGTGCGAACCTTGGACTTGGTTGTGGGAATCCGACAGCACTGGCATCACTGCGACCCGGGGAGATTGTCTTGGACCTTGGCTCTGGTGCGGGATTCGATTGTTTTTTGGCGGCAAACAAGGTAGGATCCACCGGGAAGGTCATCGGTGTCGATATGACCCCGGAGATGCTGCGAAAGGCCAGAGAAAATGCAAAGAAAGGAGGATACACCAATGTAGAGTTCCGCCGTGGAGACATCGAAAAACTCCCGGTAGAGGATGCCTCCGTCGATGTGGTCATCTCGAACTGCGTCATCAACCTGTCTCCGGATAAAAAAAAGGTCTTTGACGAAATATATCGAGTGCTGAAACCCAAAGGACGCTTTGCGATCTCCGATATCGTTCTTCTCAAGAACCTTCCTGAGAAAATCCAGAACTCGGTGGAGGCCTATATAGGATGTATCTCCGGTGCAATCCTGAAAGACCGCTATCTTCAGTTGATCAAGGACGCAGGCTATATCGATGTGACCGTGACCGATGAAACCTCATACCAGTTGAATGTGGTCATCAACAAACCACGGACAAAGGCGTTCCTCAAAGAGACAGGGGTAACTGAAGAGGAATTTCATACCCTTGGAGGATATTTTGTCAGTATCAAGGTCATAGGAAAAAAACCGTAACACCGCAAAATCACCCTGGTTCTTAAAAAAAAAAGAGAAAGGAAGGATGGGAATCGTTCGACCTAGATCATATCACCGATTTCGATGTCTTCGTCCTCATCAAGCAACGTTGCATCGATCTCTTCGTTCAACGTATCGTTATCGATGTCATCACCTATATCCGTGTGATCCTCTGAGTGAGTGGATTGATTGAAATACGCATAAGAGATGGTCGCTGATACTAGCACAATCAGAAGAAAAAAAAGGGAGAGAATTTTTTTGTTCATTGTCTTTCACACCTACGGGATGTTCCTAACTTGGCCGTCCATGACCATTGCCTGTCCCAGGTCGTCCCATGTCCTCAAACAGAGCGTGCCCCTGGATTCTCCTTTTGATGTTCTCCTCTTTCACCTCGGAGAAGATCATGTGGCGTCTTTCTTGCGTCATCTGATTGACCATCTTATGAAGCTGGAATTTCATGAGGTCAAGACTGATATTTCCGTTTAGATATTCATTGATAAGAGACGTATTGACCTCTCCAATGACTCCGTATAAGCGGTAGAGCTGATTCCGGTTGAACTGTCTAATCCAATGTCTCAGTCTCATCGTGCAATTCTGCAGCTCATCACTGGTCGCATTCCTCAACTGTTCCTTTATCATCGCGATCGTCTCATTATTGAGGAGGAAATGCAGGGTGTCACGGAATTGTTTGGTAAGATTTCTCGACTCGTTTTTCAGTTCTACAAAGATCTGCACGGAATCGTTTGCGACAGGGTCTGCAGCCCGGACTTCCTCAAGAACATCACTGAGATTCTCAAGGATGTCCTCCAATTCGGTCGTGCTGACATTCAGTTCTCTGAGCACCTGGACGGTCATGACTCCCTTAAGAATATTTCTGATGAGGGCTTTTTCCAGTTGCAGTAACCGGATGCGTGCCCCAAGTGAATTGTTCATGATTCCTAGTTGGCGCACTGTCTCGTTGTCGAAATGAGGGTTCTGCCAAGGGGTGGTTTCCTCCTCGTTCCCAGGGGTGCTTTGGTCGTCATCATCTGCCTCAACTGCGAACGCCAATGAGAACAGAGATCCCATTAGCATCAGCATGATCAACAGGTTTCTTATTTTTTTCATTGCTTTAACACCTTTTTTGTGCCATTTCCACATGGCTGGTGACAATGTATTGGATGAAACAGCATATCTATTTTTACCGGAACAATGCGGAACAGACCGAGACACGCCTAAAACTTGCTATGGTTTTTTCAAACGAATGAGATTCGACATGCCGATTTGTTCTTTCTCGATGAGGCCTCTGCGTTCCAACCCAAGGATGTTCCTGGAGACGGATGCCTTTGGTATTTGGAGTTCCTTCTGGATATCGGTTTGGGTTAATGGGATGTTTCTCGCTTGGAGGAGCTGGAGGATTTGCTTCTGTCGATGGTTGAGCCCTTGGAACTCACGGAGAGGTTCTTTTGTAACAAGGGGAGTCGGGGTTTGCTTTATTTTTTTCTCTTTGAAAAACAAAAAGAGAGTCAGAATGCTGACAAGAACGATTGCAGACAGTAAAAGGAAATACACGATGTTTTCCTCAAGGAAGGAACTGCTTGGTTTCTCGGTCTGATATTGGATGAGGAGTCTAAACGATTCATTTTCACCAAATCCTCGCAGAATGAGACTTCCGCTCTGTTCCTCAATACGGAGGGTCCCTGATGTTCTGATATAGGAAATGGAAGAGCCTTTTGGCAGTCTGACCTCATAGACGAACTCAGAGAAGAGATCCGGTTTCGTGATATTTAAAAGCCAGTAACTTTGGTTTTTGGAGGTGTAGTTCTCTGTGTTGTATATCGTGAAGTTGGGGTAATTGGTTAGTCCGTCGATGCTCACGAATCCGTAGCTATCGACAGTGATGGTGAGGTCTGCATAATACTCCACTGCTTGGAGACTGGGGTGGAGCGGGATTGACAGAAAACCGAGGAAAATGACTAGGAAAAATATCCGCCAAGGTAATGATTTGGTTCCCATCGGAGCTCCTCGTGATTGATTTTGGTCAAAGGCTTACTTTTTTTCCTGAAACGACATGGATTATTATTAAAGTTTCTTCTAAAGCAGATTGACGATGTCTGTTGAAAAAAAAAGATGGTGCCTCGTCATGGTCTTATTCTGACTATTTTGTGCGGGGTTCTCTGGTAGATGCGAAACATGAACGAAAGCTTTTTATAGATGTGCTTGTATACCAATTTTGCTAAAAGTAACTAATGGAGGTAGAACCTATGGCACTCATAAAAGGAAAAAAAGACAAATTAGCGATACGACCAACCGAAGAAAAACAAGGGGAAATCACCCCACGAAAACCTTATGATCTCTGGACGGACATGGACCAGCTGTTCGACCAATTCCGAACCAACTTCACCGACCTTTTCTGGAGACCCAGTACCAGTCTGTACAGTCCATTCGATGACCTTCGAAGCCCGATGATGGATGTCGCCGACCTTGGAAACAGATATGAGATGAAGGTTGAAATCCCTGGGATCCCAAAGGAAAACATCAACATCGAAGTGTCTCCAACCAACATTGAGATTTCTGCGAAACACGAAACCGAAGAAGACGAGAAACAGAAGAACTGGCTCCGACGGGAACGCAGCAGCATGAGTTTTTACCGTAGCGTTGAATTCCCCGACAAAATCAAAACAGACACCGTGGAAGCGGAATTTAAAGATGGCGTCCTGAACCTCTCCTTACCAAAGGTAGAACCAAAACAAGAGACAAAGTCAACGAAAGTGAAGATAAAATAATGCAGTATCTTCCTTCTCTCTTTTTTTTATATTAGATAACAAGTAGTTACTGACAGGCGAGTATCTCTTGATTTCTCACGTCCTGATAGGACTGCAGGCTTTTTTGCAGTCCTTTCCCAATCCAACAATAGAGACATAAACGCTCCTTTGGCAGTCCGATCGCCTTGACCATATCATCGAGCAGCTGATACTGCAAAGAGGTGACCCCCAGGTCTTTGGCGATCCATTCCACCATCTTCTGATATTTCTCAGAGGTGGGGTCGAGATAATCAGAGACATCCTCGATATCTTTTCCCTCCAGCGCCCGAATCGCCCTCCGAGCGACCAACTCCTGAATCGTTCTTGTTGAGAGGTTGAATACACAGGGGAACATCAGGGGCGGACACGCTGGCCGCACATGGACTTCCTTTGCCCCTGCTTGCATCAGTTTTGTTACCGTATAATTCTTCAACTGCGTGCCCCGAACGATCGAATCCTCACAGAGCACAATCCGATTGCCTTGGGCAATCGTCTCATTTGCGATTAATTTCATTAACGCAATACGGTCCCGTAAGTCCTGGGAGAGCGGGGTGTAACTCCTTCCATATCCCGGCGTGTATTTGATGATCACCCTGCGGTAGGGAATCCCGGATTCCATTGCATACCCAATTGCATGGGCGACCCCGGAGTCCGGAATCCCGGAAACAAGATCTGCTTTCACCGAATCCCGCTTGCCTAAAAACCTCCCGCAGTTTTCCCGGACCTGTTCCACATTAATCCCCTCATATGACGAAGCAGGAAACCCGGTGTAAACCCAAAGAAACGCACAAATCTTACTAGGATGACGCCCTTTCTTTTTTTCCTCGATCCCCTTCTTGCTGATGAAGACGATTTCCCCGGGGGCGACATATTTTTTAATACTGAACCCAAGGTTCGGAAACGCACAGGTCTCGCTAGCAACCGCCACCTCCCCTGTTTTCTGCCCAATCGTAAGAGGGGTCACCCCGTTGCGGTCCCGAGCGCAATAGATGCCTTTTTTTGTTAAGAGCAGCAACGAAATCGATCCGACAATACGATCATACATCCGCTCTATCCCATACGGAATGCTTTTTCCCCGATTAATCAGATGGGCGACCAGTTCCGTGGTGTTGATATCACCCCGGTCTATTTCACTGAAGGAGACTCCTT
>JBAZLE010000050.1:0-12719 GCA_041650455.1 Thermoplasmatota archaeon
TTGTGCACCACGGTGATTTTATTCGGGTTTATACCATATTTTTCCACAACGACCCGTTTGGTAAATTCACTGACTGCGATGATACGAGTAGCCTTTTCCATTCCTTCTCGTTCGATATCGATGAACCATTGGTTTGGATAGATCCATCCTGATCGGTCATATTCAGTTGAGTGCACCGTCAAAACAAGGGGAACCTGCAATTTCTCTTTTAAGGCAACAGCAGCTTTCATAGTGAGCCAGTCATGGCAGTGAATTAAATCATATTTCCCTTTCACGCGTTTCACGAGCAAATCGTTATACCGATACACCGCATCAAAGAATTTCCCACCAATTTCCTTGTCATCCGGTCTGTCGTATGGGAAGACCTCCGATTCACCGACCTCGATGATATTGATGTTCTTGTTATCGCTCTTTACTTTTTGTTTCAACTTCGGCATATAGAAGTCTATGTGAACGTCTTTATCGGCAAGACCATGGGTCAACCCATAACAGTGGGTACCTAATCCGCCCACTTTGAATGGTGGGTATTCCCAGCCGATCATTGCAATTTTCATTCCTCTTGTCCTCACCAATCGTACCGGTTGTGTTTCCTGATAATTCCTACTCCCAAATACCTTTGTGCGCTCATCGAGAGCATCCGGTAATTGAACTTTTTCTGCGTTGCCACGTGATTTTTAACCGTAAAACCTACCTCATTGTTATAAGCTTTTCGTTTTTATCTGCCTTCTTTTTTCTGAAATGTTATGAAGAATCTTCCTCCGAAGTCAAAAATGACTTTTATATTTTTCGTCTGCCAATGATATGCCTTAGCAGGATATAATAGTATCTGAAAATTATGTAAAAAGGCTTGAATTATACGGTTTTTAAAAAAATCTTTATTCTAATGAAATAATAGACGGAGTTTTCAAACAATGTTGTCGCTGTCACCCAATACAAACATATTAGGAGGTATTGGGTGTGGTGACACAGCATCCTCCACAGTAAGCAGCAGCGGGAGGATTCTGCAGCGCTTCTCGCGACAGTTCTATGATATCGTGGTTATCCTCTGTTTCATCTCTTGACTATTCGTCTGCTTGATCAAAGAGGGACCCTAATCGATATCAACTGTACCCTTGAACTTGCTTCTCCAATCATGCTGTCATGGAGATCTTCTAATCAAGGATAACAAAACCATACCATCAGCGCTTCATTAAGGTTTCGCTGCCCTGATTTTATCGATATTTATTGATAGTGTTTCGAAGCGATTTCGCTTTTATCCTTGCCTGCTGGGCAAAATCCTCTTGTTGTCCAGCAAAAATAACCTCACGGGAAGAGTTAATCAGAGCCATCTCCCCTTGAGTATTCGTACCGTTCTTGACGGTTTTCTCAACATCGCCACCTTGTTTCCCAATCCCAGGGATAAGAATCGGGATGTCCTCCCCAAGGATCCTGCGAACAGTTTTCAGTTCCTCCGGATAGGTCGCACCGACGACCGCACCGCAGTTCTTATGAACATCCCATTCGCGAATTTTCTGGGCAACAATCTGATAGAGGGGTATGGAGGAAACCAGAAGATCCTGGAAATCGCCAGCGGAGGCATTCGAGGTACGACATAAGATGAAGCTACAGTTGTCTTTATAGTCGAGGAACGGCAGGATTCCGTCCTTGCCGAGGTAAGGATTGAGGGTCACCGCATCTGCTTTGAAGGTATTAAAGAGGGATTGCGCATACTGCTGCGCCGTGTTCCCAATGTCATTACGTTTTCCGTCAAGAATTATGAGAATATTACCAGGGATGTAATGGATGGTCTGTTCTAATGCGTCGATTCCTTTTTTACCCGCTACTTCATAAAACGCCATATTCAACTTATATGCACAGACCAAATCTTTCGTTGCATCAACGATTGCTTTGTTGAAATCAAGCAGTGGCGTTTTGCTGGTTTCCAAAAGGAACGAGGGTATTTTTTTACTATCTGTATCAAGTCCAACACAGAGCAAGCTATTGTTCTGAGATGTAATCGCTATCAGTTTTTCTCTCCAGTTCATATAGTCCCTAGCTGAAATAGTGTTTCTTCTATAAATACTCGTGTTTTCGGTAGCTATTTAACGCCCTGTAAAATACAATCCCTCAATGGAAATTATCTACGGAGTCTGCTCATGGGGTCTGGGTCATGCGACACGATCCCTCCCAGTCATCAGGAAACTCATTAGCGAAAACCATCATCTGACTGTGATTTCGAACGGACGGAGTCTTGAGGTACTCAAAAAGGAACTCGGTGAGAACGTCCAGTACGTCGATATCCCGGATTATCCGATGCTGCTATCGGAGAATACCAGACAGTTTCTCGCAAAAAGCATGATGTACTGGCCAATGTTCATCAAGAGAATCGAAGATGGCCTCGCACAGCTCCAAAAAATCCTTACGAAACAACCCTGTGATTGTATCCTCTCCGATGCCAGGTACGATATCTATAGCAAGAAGATACCGTCGTTTTTTATTTCACATCAGATGCGCATTATGAACCCATTGCAGATCAAGTTGTTTGAGCGAGCAATGGAACGATTCAACCTGTTTTTTTTCAAACGTTTCGTTGGTATCATGGTCCCAGATTACAAAGAGAACAACCTCTCAGGCGATCTTTCACATAATCTGAAAAGGATTGATGAAGATTCCATCCATTATGTCGGGGCGCTTTCTGATTTCACCAAACGACCGTTGAAAAAAGATATCGATTATCTGATTTCAATCTCTGGCCCGGAACCTCAACGAAGCATGCTTGAGGAAAAGCTCGCAGCACACGCTTCTGAGCTGGAGGGAAACGTCGTCATGACCTTAGGAAAAGCAGAGAAATATTCCATAGTAAAAAAACAACACCTGACCACGTATACATTTGTGACAAAGGAACTTCGAGAGGAGCTGTTAAACAAAGCGAAACTGGTGGTGTCTCGCTCAGGGTACTCCACGATTATGGACGTGGCAGTCGTCGGCACAAAAGCATTGTTCATCCCCACACCAGGGCAGATCGAACAGGAGTACCTCGGGCAGTATCATAATACACTGGGTACGTTTTACTCGGTGTCGCAAGATGCTATTGATTTGAAATCTGATGTGAAGAAAGCAGCAGAAAAAACCGGGATCACCCGGGAATGTGATGTAAAAAAAACCTTGGAAAACATCCTTGGAGTCCTCACAGAGAACACCTAACTCATGTACCATAATACCTTTAAATACGATAGGTATTACCTGTGAGGAAGGAACTTTTATTTATGAAACCAAAGGAGTTACTCAAATCATGGTACTTCTGGTTATTCCTGATTACAGGGATTGCTATCGTTGTACGATCCATTCCTGCTTGGACGAACGCTGCATGGGGTGGTGACTTTGGGATTTACTATGGTTTGACATCACGACTCGTAGAAAACCAGCAAATTTTCAACGAGTACGACGGGTGGGGTGGGATGTACAACTATTTCCCGATGCTGTATATCTTTTCTGCACTTGGCCATTGGATCATCGGAGCTGATCTCCTCTGGATAATGCCAAAGATTGCACCAGTGTTTGGCGGACTGACCGTTTTTATCTTTTATTTCATTGTCTCTGACCTGACCAAACGAAGAGACCTGGCACTGCTATCCTCATTGTTCCTTGCAGTCATCCCCTTCCACGTATACCAGACCAGTCATGCCGCACCCTTGACCCTGGGACATTTCTTCATGATACTGTCTTGTTATCTCTTCATGAAATCCATGAATCAAAAAAAATATGTTATCCCGTTGATACTCTCCACGGTGTTCCTCATTATGTCACATCATCTCACCACCTATTTCTTCCTCATCACCATCTTCTTTCTCGTCGTCATCAAAAGCATCCGTGTCGATCTTCGATTGATGTACCATGACGTCGCGTACGTCCTAATTGCATCAGGATTGGCGTTTAGCTATTGGAGCTTCATCGCCACACCGGTCTTCAGCACATTTATGAACACCGGACTGTCAATGTCATCCTATCTTGTGATTCTGCTCTTTTATGTCAGCTTCTTGGGCTGTCTTCTGAGTATCGCTGCACTGAAAAGAAAGAAACAAGAATATCTAGCCAGGATGAAAACAATCATCACCTTTAACCCGATTCATTCACGGAAACGGGCATTCCTGTATTTCACTGCCGGGTTTGTGTTTATTCTCTGTGCAGAAATCGTGTTCTTATTTTTCAACTTCCCAGTCAGCGGTGTTCGTATGAAACCACTGTCCATCCTATATTCTATTCCAATGCTATTGTTTATCGGGTTCGGATGCCTAGGTGTTGAATACCTCAAAGAGGTGAAGAACCGATGGTTCTTCCAAGCATGGCTAGTAGCAATCCTTGCATCATTCATCTATTCACTGGTGACAGAAAACACCACCCTGTTCCCGGATCGCCATGTCGAATATCTCACGGTACCCGCATGTCTATTCGCCGCAGTTGGCGTCCTATATTTCTTCAGATTGAGGGAACAAAAGGTGTCGTTGTTTCTCAAAAAACGACTCTCATATCCTACGATTCAGGCGCTGTTCGTACTGGTCGTCTGCGGTCTGGTGTTTTCAAACGCAGTCGCAGTCTACCCCGTGTACACGTCACTGGAGTGGATGGATGAAAGCATCCCCCATGAGACAGCAAAGGCGATCGAATGGATCAATGACAACCTTGATAGCAACAGTACATTAATCGCTTCCGACCTACGGCTGTCAAAGATGATCTGGGCAGAAGGCATTGACGCGACCTTCGAAGACACCAATGCCACCTGGACGTGTGACACCTGGGTTGGTTGTCTCCCTGACTTCGACGCGGAGGAAAACCAGGGGAGAGTGACCTATGTGCTCATCGATGATGTGATGCGGGATATCTCGGTCAATATTCGTGTCACGCAAAGTGTGTATATGACGAACGAGTCGTATCTGAAGTTTGAACAGCAGCCATTCGAACTTCTCTATCGGAACGCGACGGTCAACCAGGATAACGAAGAACTCCATTGGGCGGAGGTCTACAGCGTCAACTGGTCGTTTATCGACCAACATCGTATGGTGAAAAAATAAACGATTATCTGCCCTGTGAAAGCTCCAGGACTTTTTCATAGACCTGTTCGTACTGAGTAGCCACGGTACTCATGGAATGCTGTTGACTGAGTCGCAGACTGTTTGTTTTCATGGTGTTTCTCAGTTCCGTATCAGAAAGAATGGTTATGATGTGTTTGGCGAGTTGGTTGCTGTCCTGCGGCTCAAAAACCAGCCCATTCTGTGCACTGGCAAGCTCAGGGACCGCTCCTTTATTCACCACCACGGGAGGTACACCAGTGGCTATCGCCTCAAGGGTAACAATGCTTTGGAGTTCGGATTCCGCTGGCATGACAAACACATCAGCAAGCGTGAAAATATTCGGGTAATCTGCCCAGTCCAGGAAATCAATAAACGTCGTGTGCCCATCCACCCCTAACTGTTGTGTTAATTTCATTATCTCTGGCTTCAGACCCCCAGACCCGCAGAAAAGAAAATGCGCATCAACTTTTTTAAGGACAGAGGGGATTGCTTTTACCAATACGTCAACATTTTTTTCTTGGTTGATTCTCCCGGTATATAAAATCAGAGGTTTTTCTGGAAGGTTGAGCCGCCCTCTCAGATATTCGCCTTTGTTGGTTGGTTTGAACATCTCTGTGTTGACACCATTGGAAATCACGCTGACCGGTGTCTTCATTCCTTTCTGTTGATACATCGCTGCACCAGTTTTTGTTGGAACCGTTGTCCAGTCAACACGGTTGTAGAAGTACATCAGGTAGGACCAGGTGTACTTTACCAGACTAGGATACAACACGGAAGAAAAAAAGGGAGCAAGAATGTTTTCTGGGAGGATATGAATAGAACCAACTAACGGGGTGCGCCGTTTCTTTGCCCATATCATCGCACAGATGCTAATCGGATAGGGGGAGCAAACGTTAATCACATCTGGTTTGAAGAAGTCAAGGATTTTTTTCACATAGAGAAGAGGAAAGGGGGTGAAATGGTACTTATTGTTCATGTAAAAGGGGAGAACAAACGCATGTGGTCGATAGATGGTCGACCCGTTCTCATCCTCGACAGTGTTTTTAAACGAGAAACTTGGTGCCATCACCCGGACATCATGACCTTTCTTGATGAGTTCATGAACAATTCGATGTTGCGCAATTGCACCGCCATCAATAATCGGGTAGTATGATTCTGTGGTGAAGAGTATTTTCATTCGAACCAGATCCCGTGTTGTTCAATAACCAACGATTATTACATAAGAATTACTCAGAATTGTAATATATTATTTGAGAATGTACGGGCTCAAAGAAGAATACAGGGAGCGAGGGGATGCAAATACATCCGTGGCGAAGTACTGGTACCATCCGCAGCTTCTGTCACATTGTTTCATCGTGGTCCGTGCCTCTTTTGCCTCTGGCGTACGAAGGAATTCCATAAAGGAACCTCCCGTAAAATTATAGAGATGCTTACCTACAGTTCGACAGGGATAGAACAGCCCTCCATCAGAGTCAATAATAACAGAGGACGTCGAACAACCGTGAGGCTTGTTAATGTTCTCCAAAAATCCTTTTGGTGTCGTGATCGTCTGTGGATATTTCTCTTTTAAACGAAGTATGTCTTCTTGGAATTGCTTTGGGTCAGGATAGAAATCATCAGTTCCATCAAGATGACAAGCAGGCATGACAACGGTACGAGCGTTCACCTCATAAACCCGTTTGACTTTCTCCTCAAGAGCAGGAAGAGTATCTCTGGTGACAACGATCTGGACGCAGATTTCCGGCCCGTAGCTTTGGAACTCCTCCAAGCGGTCAAAGAATTCCAGATTATCATGTCCCTCGTCAATGCTGATATGCAGATAATCGATGTGTTTGCCGTACTCCTTCATCGGTCGTTTGTCCAGAAGATGACCATTGGTAGTGAAGAAGAGGTAGAATGGTTTCTGATGGGCGTACTGCAGGATCTCCCCAAGATCCTTTCGCACCAGCGGGTCACCACCTTCAAGACTGAGAACGACAATGCTGGAGTTTGCGATGTTATCAATCACCCTGAACACCTCTTCTGTTGAGAGATCCGGTGTTTTTTCTTTCCAGACGTTACAGAAGCTGCATTTCAGGCTGCAGATATGTGTGACTTTAAAGGAGGCGTAGAACGGGTAGACACACTCCTTGGCGAGAGAATTCATTGCGACATACCGCATCGTCGAAAGATATTTTTTTACAGGTAGTTTTTTCATAGCGCTTCAATACGATGAGGGTTATTTGCTGGGAGGACATAAGGTTTTTTATCGTTCAATATCCGTTATTTACCACAAGAGCCTTATAGCGTCATCAAAATAACCCTTTTCCAGTGACCGACGAAAAACGAGAGTTCAACAAAACAAAAATATCTATTTTCGTTAGTATCGTATTGAGTCTGACAATTATTGTGTTGATCTTGTATTTTACTATCGATGCACAAACAATCCAATATTTATCGCAGGTGTCGTTTCGTGGTGTGTTCTTTGTGTTCTTTGGTCTTGCGATACTCCTCAACATATTGTATTGGTTTATCTGGGGAGCACGACTCAAGGTTCTCAGTAACGTCGTTGATCCGAATATTCATATCGGTCTTTTGGAAGCAACGAAAATCGTGATTGCAAACCTATTCCTCGCAGGTATCACACCCTCAGCTGCCGGTGGTGAGCCGGTGAGGATTTATCTCTTGAACAAGGAGGGATTGAGTACGGGTGGGGCGACCGCTGCGGTCCTTGGCGAACGACTCATTGATGCGATTTTCATTTTAGTGCTGGTTCCGTTTGGTTTTTTCGTTTTCAAAGACAGAATCGATGTCGATCTGATTAGCTATGGACTGATGATCGGTATCATCGTGTTTCTTCTTGGAATCATTCTCTTTGCGCTTGCTTTGAAATATCCTGAAAAAACAAAAAATTTGTTGCTACGAATTAGCTCTCGTATCAGCGGTCTGTCGAAAAAACCAGAGCGGCATCAAAAAATAGTAAATCGAATTGGTCTTGAAATCGACAACTTTCACTCCAGCATGGTGCTTTTTCTGACTCGGGGGAAAAAATCATTTCTTGCTGCGAGCGGGCTAACTGTCCTGATGTGGTCGACTGGTTTTATGATTCCTTCGATGCTTCTGCTCGCACTGGGTCTGCCTCCGTACTTTGTTGAATCCTACGCCGCCCAAGCATTGTTGTTAATCCTCGTGATGCTCCCGACAACACCAGGGAGCTCGGGGGTTACCGAGCTAGGGATGGCCGCATTATTCGGTGTGCTGCTTGGTGCGTCCCATCAGTATCTTCTCGGAGTGTTCGTCTTATTATTCCGATTTATCTCCTATCATATGAACGTCATCTGTGGCGCAATCTTCCAGTACCGGATTTTCAAATCTATCACCTCGTTTTCATTGGAAACCATCGAGAAAAAAGATATGTGATTCTCTAAACCTTTTACCAGGTTAAAAAGAAATTAGAGAAAAAGGGATTTGAATCCGTAGGGGCTATCACAAAGAACATTCTCCAATTATTGAGACAATATCCATCCTGCATTGTAATCAAAATTTCCACGTTTCCCTCCTTATTCTCTGAACTATGGTCCAGGGCGTCAGGTTTAAAAATGAGAAGTCTATACCGTTCTCCCTATGAAAAAAGCGGATCGATGCATTTCCTGCGGAAAAGGCTTACTGGAACAAGGGTCAACAACCTTCATCTGCCCGACCTGTGACACCATGATTGGACGCTGCTCCAACTGCCGAGAACAAAGCGTCGTCTATCTCTGCCCGAAATGCGGATTCAGAGGACCATAGGAGGAATACTCGATGGGAGAAGTCATCGCATTAATTCGTCTCATGCCTGATGGGGTCATCACCGATACCGACATGGAATATATCACTGCCGAAGTAAAAAAAGTCGTTCAGAAACCAGCACGACTCGGGCGCGTCGAAGTCAAACAAATCGCGTTTGGCCTTCGAGGACTCGATGTGACGATTGCAGTCCCTGATGTCGAAGGGGGACTTGATCCCATTGTCGAAAAGTTCGGGAAGATAAAAAAAGTCGATAACGTGGAAGTCGTTGATATCGGAAGAATCTAAGACGCGCTGTCGACCGTTGTTTTGAGATATTCAGTGTAGTTTTCCATGAACTGCCTCCCGATCTCTGTTGGATAATAAATCGGGTACGCGGAGTTCGTGGTGTCTCCTTCGATAAGCTCCGCTTCATACAGTTTATTTATATGCCATTTCACCACATGATGATTGATGTTCAACGCATGCGCAATCTCAAGAAGATGTTTGCCAGGATGCTCCGACAGAAACAACATGATATCCCGCGCGTTTTTATTCCGCAGAATCGACTCTGCGACCGCGCGTGCCTCCTTCGACAAGATAATAGACTTTTTTTCCGCCAATCGCCCGGCTTCTAATGAGATTCGTTTGTTCAAGTTTCCGGAGATGCCACGCAGCGTTGCTTGGCTTCAGATCCAGCTCCCGGGCAATCTCCCGAAGATGACTCCCAGGGTATTCATCAATGTACTCATAGAGGTTTTTCCGTATCTCGGTGTCCAGCACGTTTTCTGGGGTAACGTATTTCACTCCACCCATGAGAAAAAAGAACGCAAGTAATAACGCTATGACCGTAACCAACACTGCAATCGTGGTCATATCAATATTTGGTTGAATATCAGGAGCAGCACGACAAACCCCTGCCGCTCCTAAAAAGATACCTGCTAGCATCAGGACTGCTATCTTGACGAAACGCATTGATTCCCATCCTTTTTTGTTTACATCCCTGCAGGGAGAAGAAATCACGTTGATGTTTAAATATCTTCCTTCAAAGAGGAAAGACCACGGACTGTTCGTAGTTTGCGGTGGATGGATGGTGTACATTCCAATACAAAAAGGTTATTTATGTGCAAAAAAACCTATAAGTTCAGTTCGTTGTTTTTCGAGTCTCACAAACCCAACACGTTCAAACTGCACAATCTCTCCTGGAGGAACTCCTGCAACTGCTTTCTCAGCATATCCGTGAATCTCCTGAATGCTATTCGAATTAAAGTTCTCCCCCTTGAAAAGAAGCTTAGGGACGAAAATCTTCAATGCGATAGCGTCATCCGTCGTCCATTGAATCTTCGCAGTCTCAGGGAGAAGTTCTTCACCACTATAGGTTCCATGGATCGCGTCATCGATTTTTGTGATGGTGACATTGTATAATCCCTTTAGTCGAAACACATCCCCCGTCTTCATGGTCTGCACATCCTGTTGGGGGATAAAAAATCTTGACGATACATGAAGAAGACGATCACCCATAGTCGCATCAGGGTGCAAGGGGAGTCTAACGGTCTTTTCTGGAGCATCCGTTACAAGAAGTTGTACGGGATCGGGAACGAAGTAATAACGCTTCACTCGTGGGTCAAGATATTTTCGGTTCACTGATTCGACCAAGCTGAAATCGACCACGGATTCCACCTTTGAAAATCCCTGCTGGAGCACAAATTTTCTAATTGCTTCCGGTACGATGCCCCGGCGTTTCAACCCGCGTAAGGTCGGTAACCGAACATCATCAAACCCAGAGACCAATCCTTGTTCAATCAGTGGTTTTATCTTACGTTTGGAAACTGGCATCCCGTCAATGGAAAGACGAGAGAACTCCATCAGATGAGGTGCCCGCAGGTTCAGCAGGCTAAGAATTCGATAGTACACAGGGTCTCGTAACTCGTATTCCTTGGTCCGGAAGGGATGGGTTACTCCGCTGATACTATCTTCAACTGCACCAGCGAAATCATACGTTGGCCAGACATGGTACGTATCACCGGTCAATGGATGTGGTGTATCAATGACACGAAACATGGTTGGATCACGCATCGCGGTATTCTCACTGTCCATTTCTCCCCGTAACCGGACAATTCTATTTGCTTCACGGGAAGCAAGCATCTCCTTCCAGAGGTCCAGACCCACGGGTCCGGTGAATTGATCCCGACATGCACAGGGTTTTGCCTGAAACCTTCCTTCCCGAATCGTTTCCGGGCTACAGGTGCAGATGTATGCATCCTTTTGTCTGATGAGCTGCCCTGCGAGTTCATAATGGGCCTGAAGATGATCAGAGGTGTGGTATTCGATATCCCATTCAAGCCCAAGCCAACGGAGGTCTTCTTTCTGAGCATCATAAAAATCAAGGAGTGCGTTCTCCGGGTTCGTGTCATCAAACCGTAAAATGAATTTTCCTTCATACAGTCGAGCGTACTCAGCGTCAATAATCGCTGCTTTCGCATGACCAATGTGCAGATACCCGTTCGGTTCTGGGGGAAAACGCGTCACGACCTTCCCTTTTTCAGCAGCGGGCAATGGAGGGAGAGAAAAATCTTTTTCTTTTTTTTCTTTTTGTAACAACTCTGGAGCAAGTGCGGTAAGCTCTGCGAGCTGGTCAGCAGCGGACATGGTGTTTACATGTGACACCACCTGAGAAACCACAGGGATGATTTCTGCAGGAGTTACCCCATCTTTTTTTAATGATGCGATGACCTTGCCTGCAACCGCTTTTTCGTTTGCTTTTCCGTCGAAGAATACGGCGTTCTGTAACGCGTACTTCCGTGCTTCCCGCTGTATCCGCTGAGTAGACATGGTTACTTTTCCCGCTGGATTGTATACTCGACGAGTTGATATAAAAGTTCTTTCGCTTCAGAGGGTTTGACAATTGTTATCGCATCTTTTGCTTGTTGAACGAAATGTAATGCGCGGTGTTGTGCGTATTCGATGGATCCAAGGTCTTTGAAGAGGTCGTAGACAAGCGCGACATCATGTTCCGATGCAGTAAGGTTGCCAAATACATAATCAAGGAGTTTCTTATGTTTCCCAGTTGCATGCGTTAGGCTATGCACGGCGATGAGCGTTTTTTTTCCGTTTCTGATGTCATTCCCGATGTCTTTACCCAGTGTCGTTGCCGTACTGCTCATGTCAAGGTAATCATCCCAAATTTGAAAAGCTAACCCGAGCATCCGTCCATAGGTCTGTAATGCTGTAACCTCTGATGGATTCCCCCCACCAATCAATCCACCACCTTTTGCTGCTAACTCGAATAAAGCACCGGTTTTTTTCTCGATCATTTCCAGATATTCTTGCTCGGTTACTTCTTTGCGATGTTCAAACTCCATATCTAATTGCTGTCCTTCGCAGATCGCAATGATTCCGTTTATGAAATCCTGCTGCAGGAGTTTAAAGGTTGGAAAATCAACAGATGTCTCTAGAATCGCCTCAAAAGCCTTCGCAAAGAGTAAATCCCCCGCAAGGATCGCAGCGGATTCACTGAATTTGACATGCACCGCAGGAAGATTGCGCCGGAGCAAGGAGTGATCCATGATGTCGTCATGGACTAAGGTGAAATTATGGATTAATTCAAGACCTGCCGCGAGCGGGAGGGCGTTGTCTATTTTCCCCGAGACGCTTTCGCAGGAGGTCAACGTGAGAAATGGTCTAATCCGTTTTCCACCAGCTGAGGGGAGATGTTGGGACGCCTCGTACAGCTGTGTTGGTTTTTTTATCTGCAGGTACTGTTGCCAGTAGGCGTTAAACAAATCTGCCCGTTTGATAAGTTCAGTTTGTAGGTCCATATTTTACTTCCACCGTTGAGAGTTTTTCGACGGTATCGACACCGACAAGAAACATCGCGATACGTAGTTCTCTTGTGATGATCTCAAGCTCTTGGTTCAGGGTTTTTTT
>JBAZLE010000051.1:0-12617 GCA_041650455.1 Thermoplasmatota archaeon
ATTAATTTAATCGACACTCCCGGTCATGTGGATTTTGGTGGAGACGTCACCCGCGCGATGCGAGCAGTCGATGGCTGCATTATTGTTGTCTGTGCGGTTGAAGGTGCCATGCCACAGACCGAAACCGTCATCAGACAGGCGATACGAGAAAAAGTCCAGCCTGTCCTCTTCATCAATAAGGTCGACCGCCTTATCAATGAATTACGGGTAAGTCCTGAGGAGATGCAGAACCGGTTCATTAAAATCATCAATAGATTCAATGAACTTCTTGACCGTGTTGTACCAGAGGAGTTCAAAGGGAAATGGGATGTCAAAGTCGAAAACGGCACGGTCGCATTTGGATCCGCCTTCCACAACTGGGCAGTTTCCGTCCCGTTTATGAAAAAAACAAACTTAGGATTCAAAGATGTCTATAACTACTGTAAAAACAATGACCAAAAAACCCTAGCGAAACGATCACCGATTCATGAAGTCGTCCTCGACATGGTCATTGATCATCTGCCATCACCGAAAACCGCTCAGAAATACCGTATTCCTCAAATCTGGCGGGGAGATCTGGAAAGCCCTCTTGGGAAGGCTATGGTTGAATGTAAGGAAGATGCTCCACTTTCTTTGATGATTACCAAAATTATTCTTGATCCTCATGCTGGTGAGGTTGCAATTGGTAGAATGTTCAGTGGGAAGATCCAACGAGGTCAGGAATTATATGTCATTGGTATGCCAAACAAGAATCGTGTCCAACAAGTCAACGTCATGGTCGGACCAGACAGAATTCCTGTCGAGTACGTCAGCGCAGGAAACATCGTTGCTGCAACTGGTATCCGTGATGCAATCGCGGGAAGCACGGTGAGCGATAACCCTGAAGCAGAGCCCTTTGAGCGTATCGTTCATGTCTCAGAACCGGTTGTCACAGTCGCAGTTGAAGCGAAAAACATGAAAGACCTGCCGAAACTTGTTGAGGTGTTACGATTAATCTCCAAGGCAGATCCCAGTATCCAGGTACAGATCAACCAGGAGACCGGTGAGAACCTGATGTCTGGGATGGGGGAACTGCATCTTGAGATCACCGAGTATCGAATCCGCAATGACCATAAGATGGAAATCGTCTGCTCTGAGCCAATCGTGGTCTATCGGGAAACAGTGGGCAAACCAAGTCCCTACAAATTCGAAGGAAAATCACCCAACAAACACAACCGGTTCTACATCGAAGTAGAGCCTTTACCGGAAAACATCGTCAAAGCCATCTACAATAACGAACTCCCTGAGAACGTGAAGAAATACAAAAAAGAAACAGCGAAGATCCTCCAGGACCTTGGAATGGACAAAGAGGTAGCAAAAGGAGTCTTTGGTGTGCACGGACTGAATCTTATCACTGATACCACAAAAGGGATCCAGCATCTTTTCGAAACACGGGATTTGATCACCGAAGCATTCGACGAGGTCATGAAAAGCGGACCGACCATCTCAGAACCCTGTCAAGGCATCTTGGTAAAACTCGTCGATGCAAAACTCCATGAGGATGCAATCCATCGAGGACCCGCGCAGGTTATCCCCGCTGCGAGAAACGCGATCTACGGTGCGATTACGATTTCTGAGCCGACCTTACTGGAGCCAATGCAGAAAGTCTTTATCAGCACCCCCCAGGAGATTATGGGTGATGCGTCACGGGAACTGAACTCCCGACGCTCCGAAGTCAAAGACATGAAAACTGTTGGAGACTCTGTTGAAATCGAAGCGAAAGCACCTGTTGCAGAAATGTTTGGGTTCGCCTCCGCGATCCGGTCAGCCACTGGTGGTCGCGTGCTCTGGAATACGGAAAACATGGGATTTGAACCCTTACCACGGAACCTCCGGGATGACGTGATCAAAAAGGTCCGCGAACGCAAAGGTCTCAAACTTGAGCCGTACCCCGCTGAGTATTACATGGGCTAGACTCCTTGGTAGGAATATTCCCAAATTCTTAAAAACCATGCATGAATACAGTGGCGATTATGCAGCGAGGAATCATTCCGATTAACCAGTTCTTCGAGCTGGAATACCGTTACTACGAAAAAGACCCGACCTATAAATATTTCAACAGACGATTCGAGATTTATCTGATCGGGAAAAAAGGGATGAAAAAAATCTACATCCTGCATATGGATAACTGCGACCGCCGACCAGGGAAATGGGCGCCCCATATCCACCGTGCCTCACACGTCGCAAAGAAACTCTATTTTGGGGTCTCCACGCTCAACTGGAACGAAATCAAAGAAAACTTCCTCTCTGCCATTATCGCAGAAATCGGTACCACCTATACCGCAGATGCCAAGAAAGCAGTCGTCAACCTGCTGTCACCAAAAATATAACCATCCATCCTAGTCTTTTTCTCTTCTGAACTATCTTTTTATACTAGCATATCACATTCGTTCTTTATGGAAATAGTCCCGCTCCCCGAAATAGAGGAAACATTAAACGCTTTTAAAAAAAAGAAAAAACAAAAACAGAAAAAGAAAGAAAAAGAACAGGTGGAAGAACCAGAGGAGAAATAATCGATGTTCCCCTGTTCGCAGTTTTTTTGTTCTCTGAGTGAACCAGGATCCCCTAGGTTGGTCGTCATTGTCCCGCGAGCCGGTATTTCCCATGACTCGGCTCATAAATCTGACCATTGCGGTTCAATCGATCCAGGACTTCCTCGACCTTTCGCGATTCGATTCCCTGGATCTCCGCTTCATTGATAATGTCGCTTCGCGCAGCACTATCCTCTGTCGATTCCGTGCAGAGACGTTGAATAATATCCAGGATCACCCGCATCCGTTCATGCTGACTATGACTAATCCCGGTCGCGATGATATCAATATCAAACCGCCCGGTCTCCCGGTCCATCCCGACCCGTCGCAGATACTGATCGATAATCGAGATCGCCCGTTTCGCGTCCTCCGCCGTTGCCTCTTGACTCAACCGTATCCGAGCGCTTGATTCCGCCAGTCGCACGAACGCCTCAAGCTGACGTGGAGTAAACGGCACCGAATCCTTTGATGAGCTACGGAAATCAACATAATAGTTCTGCAGAATCTCGAGGGCATCATCCGTCAACACCGGGAAAACATTCCGCTTCGCATACGCGACGTACTTCCGCAGGAACTCCGGTTCAAACACTGGCATCACATGTTTCATGAATTTTGTTTCCTGCTCCTTCGAATACAGCTCGTCAGAGATTTTATTGAGATGCTCATGAATCTCTCCGCCCTTGTGGGATTGTAAGATATGGGATGCAAGATCCGTATCCGTCTTTCGATTCGGTTTATCAAGAATGGAAAAAATAAGGTCAAAACGTGACAACAACGCCGGTGGCATGTTGATCTGCTCATGGATCGGCATGAACTCATCAAAACGCCCCAGTTTCGGGTTTGCTGCAGCCAGAATCGCACATCGTGATTTCAACGTCGCGTTAATCCCCGCTTTCGCTACGGAGATTTCTTGCTGCTCCATCGCCTGATGCAAACTGCTTCGATCGGTCTCCTCCATCTTATCGATTTCATCGATACATGCAAGACCCTTGTCCGCAAGCACCAACGCGCCAGCCTCCAACGTCCATTGCCCCTCACCAAACTCGTCACGGACCGCCGCAGCAGTCAGACCAGCGGCGGAGGACGCTTTTCCCGAGGCGTACACGCTTCGAGGAGCAAGCTTCGACATATACGACAACATCTGTGATTTTGCGGTACCCGGATCACCAACAAGTAACGCATGGATATCCCCACGCGTACGAGTCCCATCAGGCATCTCTTTTGCTATCCCTCCAAAGAGTTGAAGAACGAGTGCGTCTTTTTCGATATCAAGACCATAAATCGTCGGTGCGATACTCTGCCGCATCTTCTCATAAATCAACGAATCTTTACTTGTTTTCAGTATCTTTTTTTCATCTTCTTTGGTAACCTCAACTTCTTCAAACGCAAACTCCTGGCTTTCGATACTCACAGCATCCATTGTTTTATCAAACGATGTCAGACGGAACGTCCCCCGGTGACGTGCCATGGAATGAAGAATCCCATTCACAATCACCCGATCCCCTGGTGCAACACCACCCACAAGGTCATCCTCCAGGTACACGCTGATACGCTCCGGTTGCGCACCCCCACGCAGCCCCTCGGGGTTCTCCTGGATTTCGATCTTCTGCGAGTCAATGAAGCTTGACAGGGTCGTCGACAACTTAAAGGACGACACCCGCCCGCATCCGCCTTGATCCTCAAAACACTCCGAAGGCTCCTTGAGGATATCCTCATCCTGCTCAATCCGGATCACCGCTCCGCATTTCTGGCATTGAAACGCAGCAATCTGCAGTTTCGGTCGCACCTCCGTGATTTTCTTTACCAGCCCCTCAATCGCAATGAACGTTCCTAGACGGTTCGCCCGGATCTTCCGAATCAACACCTTTTGAGACTCTGGAATATTCTTCACCCGAAAATGCAGCTGCATCTTCTGCTCCGCTGCAACATCAATATTCTTCAGTGCCTCCTCTGCGTTAAACAGAGTTTTATACGGTTGATGAAGCAGTTGTTCCGCAAGTTTCGAATCTGCCTTATCGATATCCCAATAATCAAGCAGCAAACTCCGTCGCTCAGGATACTCTGTTGCTACTGTCTCGATTTCTGCTTTCCAATAATCTTCAAAGAACCCCTGCCAGGATGCCGTGAGACTCTCGTCTTTTATCAATCGAACCATAGGAAAACCTCCCGTACTTGTGAAACATCATACAATATTTAAATTTTGGCGGGTGTAGACGCCTCTTGAGTGGGTGCGCGTGATATACAGGTGACTGCCCGTCTGCATTCTCAACCCCGTTAACCCTCTGAGCATCGGCAGTCTGTGGTAAGGCTGCTCACTTCCGTGCCTCACCCGGTTCCCACAGCGAAGATAGACATATGACCCTCCGGTCATATGCGATTATCACCTCTGATCCCAAAGGACAAGGTGTCATCGGCAACAAACGGATCACGAGATACTCGTTACACCGCCTCGCAAGATCGACCCCAGCGTATCGGCGATTTCTGGTGACAGGGAACGCCTAGCTCCCCGGTCTATTCTACACCTTTCGCCACTGTTACCAGGAACGACGGCTAAGCTGTCGGTAGTAGTTAAACATTTGCACGAACAAAATCACCAAACTCACCGCTAAAAATGCGACATCCCGAACCACGGCAATCCATGCATTGGTCAGGTCCAGATTCGTCGCGTAATTCTCAGCGAACACTATCCCTGCATTAAAAGCATCAAGAATCAGGATCCAAATAACCACCGCTACTATGATGAAAATGATCACATTGATGTAAAAGGACCATTTGTTCCAAGTTTTTTTATCAACCGGAAGAATTGGGTTCTCACTCATGCACACCGACCTACAATAAGCATGAGGAGATGGATATAAGAATATTATGATTCTATCAACAACTTAAAAAAAATCAGTCAATTTCGTGTTTTTCACCTTATCGCTCACAAACATCGAGTCAATGGATTTCTCCACCAGAGTGATGCGCTGTCGTGCGTAGAGGGGGAGGTTGTATTTCTCAGCAATCTCCTTTGAGATGTCAAGGTATTTCTTCACCGACATCTCATGGACGGTCAGGGTGAGTTTCCCGTTGCATTTCGTGCACACCCCCTGCAGCGGAATCCTTCGGTAGGTTGTGTTACATAAGGGACATCGCACCGACTGTTTGCTAAACGCGCGAAGATTCCCAAGGATATCTGGCAGAAAATGCCGTTCGATGACCTTGTAGGCGACATCCGCCTCGTCGACCGCCCGTATCTTCGCTGCAAGGCTCAGCTGCACGTTCATCTTCTCCATCATGCTTTTCAACGTCTTATATAACGATTCCTTTGGTCCTGCTGAGATATCATCGGTGTCATGGGTGAACCCGAACTGTTCATATTGGAGCTCAGTACCAAGCCGTGACGCGACTAACCCCATCTTTGACTCAAGGTTCTTCGAATGCTCATGTCGGAGGGTCGCCTCATAGAACTCCAAGGGATAGCGGGAAAGGGTGTCGAGGTTGTGTGCTTCTTTGTCGACCTCGGATGGATCAAGTCGCGTTGTTAAAATCAAGGGCAGATCCATTTTTCCTCCACGCTTGTCAGGGATATATGAATGGGAGAAATTTAGTAACGCATCCATCAGGAGCATGAGACCATCTTCGTCGCCATCACATCTTATTTGGAGAAGCTGGTTATGCCAAAGAACAGCTTTATCCTCGATTTTTTCGCCTTCAATATCAAAACAATAAGTCGGCTCGTTTATTACATCGTTTGTATGAATTTCTTTTATTATATCAAAGGTGTAATCAGAGAATGATGTAGCAAGATAATTTATTCCATTGTGATGAATAAATCGTGATAAATTTGATGGTTTTTCTTCTATCATTTTAATAAAACGTTCTCTCTTTTTATAACAACTTGGTTGTATCACATCTGCGAATCGATATTTGTCACCGCCAGCTAGCACTAGATGATACAGTTGATGGCGGACAGGTTTTTTTTCTAACCTTTTATAAATTTCTAAAACAGTTTTCCCTGGTAAACGCGGTTTTATTTTTTGGTATCTTGTAAAG
Source organism: Thermoplasmatota archaeon (assembly GCA_041650455.1). GTDB lineage: Archaea > Thermoplasmatota > E2 > DHVEG-1 > DHVEG-1 > SM1-50. The sequence goes on from JBAZLE010000051.1 coordinate 6,585, forward strand.
ATATTTACTCTAAGTAAAAGATTAGATATTCCCTCTAGAAGTGTTTGTGATACTGAATATAATGTAATTCTATCTGGATTCAGACTAATTGAGCCATCCCCATCGAAAAATGCTGAAATAAATGAAATCATTGATTGTTCATTTCCATGATAAATAATTTCAGGAACTTTTTTCTCATATGCATTCATTCCTGTTCCCCAAATTTTATTAAAAAGTAAAAATAATACTCTGGAAGAATAAATTAATCGGTTATCATTTTCATATGGATATAATTCGAAGATATTCTTCATTAGGATTTTTGTTTTTTTTATCAACTCTTTGTTAACAATCCGAAAAGAAACTTGATGTGCTGAATTATTGGATCGTGACCATCCTTCGGCACAATAAATACCAAGAATCCAAAATAGCGAATCAATATCTGTAATATATGCGGGAATATTTACATGATCGCGTCTTAAACCTACGAGAACCGTTTTTGGTAGATTTTCATACGATACTTTACCTTTCTCACACAATCTTTTAAAATGGAGGAGGGGGACACTTTTATACCACTTGCTTAGACTTCTTGTAAATTCTCCATTTATCCCACATATCTCGATTACTTTGTCTCGACCTATTTTATTTACAAGGTATTTGAAAAAATTTTTTGAATTTCTCAGTTTAATATCTCTTAAAACGTCATCGTTTAGAACTGATAAAATTTGAGGAACATTAATCGTTGAAATAACAGATTCGATAGGTGTTTTTAAACTTAAAGGAATTCGATCTCCTTCAATAAGATCTTTCGCTTTCTTTATGATAGTTGTTTGATCTTGGATGATTAAAATGTTATGATCTGGAGTAACTTTTATTTCTCGGTTGGTAGATGTTTTAATTGTAATCCATTCATTTGTTTTTCCTTTAATAAAATATTTCACTTTCTTTTTTTCTAATTTCCCTGTTTTTCTGTTTAGAGCGTAAGCGTAAACTTTTGTTGCCACATCTAAATCTATTCTCTCGGTTCCATATGTATCAATCTTTTTTGTTGTCCCCCTTTTTATTTGTTCTTCTACGAGTTTTCCGATTTTCTCAGTTAGAAATTTATTTTGGTTTTCATCATAAAGGAAAACTCGGTGATTAAAATGGTAACAATTTCTTCGTTTCGTCGCATGGAAAAAAGGATGCATAAAGCATACCTGGGCTCGGGTGAACCCGATTATCCTTCCAAGTGCTCCTGCAGAGGTATGAGGCGCGAGCCCTACGACCAGATGACCGACCAAATCTTGGTTTTTCTTGACTTTATAGAACCGGTTCACACCATAGAACTTCGTCAATAAATCATCAATAAACTTTGAGACTTGTACGAAATATTCAGCACACGCATCTGAGATGATAACGTCCTGGACTTTCAGCTCGCAGATCTGCTCTTCGCTTTGTAAATCGTTTCCTAGGTAGTCTTTGGTGTACCCGAGTTCTTTGAGTCGTTTCAAGGGGACGCCGATTTCTTTTGGTTTGAAATGGGTGAGTGGCGCGTCCGTCATATCGAATCGGATGGTCCCATCCTTGAACACGTACACGTTATGTTTTGCTCGAAGGATCCCCTTCTCGAGGGGCTCAGGGGTTTTATGTTTCGAGATGGTCCCGATGACTCCTTTGATGGTTTCAGGCAGAGTGTGTTCCTTGATGTTTTTCTGAGCACGCTCGAGTTCCTCAGAAAGGTTAATCATCTGTTTCTCAAGTTTTCCTTGAATAACTTCGGTATGAGTTCCACAGCTGCAGACGAGATGGAAGGTTACTGCGTTGCATTTCGGACAGTGTCGTTTTCCTGCTTCGACTTCGATGGTGACGTTCTCTGCAGCGTTTTTCACGAGACGTTGGTTTCCTCCGTAATCCCCGAGGGGGAAGAGGACGTGTGGGGGTGGTCGCATTTTCCGTGGGCTTGCTTTTTCTGGTCGGCCCATGCGTGTACCGATGCGGAATGGCGCGCGAGGCCGGATTGTTACTCCGGCGAGTGCAGAGACAAAGGAGAGTGTTGTTTCCCCGTCTGCGGGGCTTCTGCATCGTTCTGTGGTGATAAGGGTCCCTTCTTTGAGGTCCAGGCCGCAGCAGCGAATCAGCGGGTATGCATAGTGGGTAATCCGTAGTGTTCCTTCTCGCTGGGTGTGCAGTGCTCCCAGTTCGATGAGGATGTTTTTGAGTTCTTGGGTATTGGGTAAACAGAGTGTTACGTCATCCTCTGTGAGAATTTTTCCTTGTTCTTTGATTGCAGTCATGAGTTTTCCATGATCGGTGATGGGAAGGTCATGCCAGAAGAGGTTCCCGGTGGGATGTAGGGGGATGTGGTAGTGTTCTGAGAGGAGGAACGCGTCGGCTGGTGTGGGCTGACGCAGGTCAATATGTCGCCCGAGGTCCTCATCGATGTTCTGTTGAAGGGTGTGCTCCGCGGTTGTGATATCGGAAGGTGTGGTACCTTTTGGGAGACAATCAACTGCTGTTTGGAGCTCTTGGACCCACCATTCATAGACATAGGATGAATCAGGGAGATAGGCGTTGTTTTCGATGAATTCTCCGAAGGGAACGAGGATTTCACCAAGATCAATAATTTTTTTGATGTCGTTGCGGATGTTCTTGACATTGTTGATCTGGACGAGGTCACCGTTCTGCAGCAGTACAATCGGGCCTTCGATCTGATCGCAGGGGGTGCCGATGGTTCCTTTCCCTGGTCGTTCGGTTTTCATCTGGGTGCCGACCGTGATGAAGCTATCTAGGATGAACATGGTTGCTGGGTTGATCGCGGTGGAGGCGAGCCCTGCGGTGCGTGCCCGGCCATATCGGAGGCGAAATCCTCCTTTTCGTGAGGGATGGGACAGCACGGGTCTACCTGCGATGACCTCGCCGATGTATTTTGATGAAGGGGGAATCATCGGGATCTCCCCGTTCTCTTTGGTGGGTTCTACTCCTCTGTTGACGAAGGGTTCGAGGAACTCCCATCCCTGGAGCTTCATTTTTTTTATGTGTTTGTTGATTTTTGGTGCTTTGAGGCAGAGGCCTTCTGCGATAACCAAGCAGGCTCCTCCGCGTAAGCGGTTGGTTCCGATGCGAGGGAGGTCACGGTATCCTGCGACTTCCTCATCCTCTGTTCCTTCGCCGTTGATGCAAATCGGGCAGTTCCTCATGATGAGGTCGATTTCATCTACAGAGGGGAGGTATTGCAGGTGCTGTACTCGTTTGTATAAGGGGATTTCTTCTTTGAGTCGTTCGATTTCTCCTTGGGTGGCGATGTAGCGGTCGATACCCAGGTCTCGGCGTACGACATCAGCGATAAGCACGCTCATCGCCTGACCAGTCCCTCCCGCGCTTCTGATGGGTCCTGAGAAGTACAGGTCAACGTAGGTGGAGCCGTCGTTGTTCCGTCCGACACGTACCTCTGCGATTCCTTCCAGCGGGGCGACCAGGACTCCTTCCGTTAGGATGGCAAGTCCTGTTCTAATTGCTTGGTCTAGGGCTTGTTCTACGGTATCAAAGTGGTAGGTTTTCCTGTCTGCGATCATCCGGGCGATCTGCAGGGAGACGAGTTCTCTGTTACCGATTTTCTGGGTGGCTTGTCTAATTTTTGGAGCGATTCCTACGGGTCCGACGAGTTGTTCGACCCGCGCGGCAAGATCAAGTGCCTGGGGAATCTCAACAGTAAGCTCAGGGTCGTATCCTTTTTTGCGTGCAGTGTTCGCAAGCGCATAGCAGGCGTCGATTTCCTGCTGGAGCTGTTGAAAATATCCACGCATAGCTGGACTTGCTGCGATATCTCTGGACGTCTCCCCATCCATGTTTCTCATGCCCTGAAAATGAACAATTTCTACATAGCGGTGATTGACTTAAAGGTTTGTGTTCTTCTTGGATAAAAGAGACTGCGGTTCTTTGTTTTTGATTATGCGGTCGTTTTGCTAAAATCCATCGCGGTGGCCTTACCGGTTTTGAGATCAACGATGGGGAGTTTTGCGGAATCAGGGACGAAATTCATCATCTTCTGATACGAGGTCTGGGATTGCCAGCTGGAGGCGTTGATGAGGGTAACGCCTCGATAGTTGTCAATGGCGGAGGTATGGACATGGCCGGTGACGAAGATGTCAGGGACTTGGGTAATCAGCATGTAGTCTTCATGCTCGGGGGCGAGGGGGGTGTATCCTCCGTAGGTGGGTGCCAGGTGTCGTTTCTTGAGCATGAGTTTCATCACCTCTGTTGGCTCGTTGTAGTTGAGGGATTGAATGTTGGTGGAGTAATCAAGCAGACTCTGTCCGTGGTAGGAGAGGATCTCTACCCCATGGAGCGAGAAATACGACGGGTTTCCGATGAAGATGAATTCTTTTCCGGTGAACAGGTCCCGTATTTCTTTTTCAAACGCGGGTTGTGGCTCTGCGGGGCGTACTGCATCGTGGTTCCCTGGTTGGAGCAGAATCGTGATATGGTCCGGGAGGTATTCAAACTGCTTGGCAAGTGCTTGGTATTGGTCGTAGATGTTGCTGATGGAGAGTTCTTTTTCCTGGTTAGGGTAGATGCCGATGCCGTCCACAAGATCACCAGGGAGCACGAGGTATTTCAGTTTACTTGCCACGTCCCGTTGTCGGGAGTTTCCCAGGTCTCCGTTGATCCAGCGGAGAAACGCGTTCCATTCCCGCTCCATGAACATCTTACTGCCGATGTGGATATCAGAGAGGAACGCAATGCAGAGGGGGGGTTCGATTCGTTTGCGCTCTTGATGCATTTTTATGTCTGGGTAGATGATGTTCTGGATGATGATGAGGTCTTTGTTTTTGCTGATTTTTCCGGCTACTCCGATGACCTCATCGAGCATTACTTCATTTGCCAGCTGCATCGTCTCCGTGTTATTTTTCAGCGCCATGAGCGTTGCTGAACCTGTGTCATCTTCGATTTCGATGAGACGATGACCGTTGTGTGTTGTTTTTACGTTTTTCACGATTCCGATGAGTTGTACATCGACCATGGTTTTTTTTATCCGGTTGATGGGGATGAACTGGGCGATTTCTCGCCGTTGGGTGGTAAGGATCTTACGGATTGCTTGGTAGCGTTCTCTGAAGAGGCTGACGAAATCCTGGGTGGTTCCCTCGCTCGTTCGTTTTCCCGTTATGTCATTGATGATGCGGACGTCAGAGTCGTAATCCCGCGCCAGCGGTTTCCAGCTTTTTACTTGTTTTATCTCAAGGGGCTGAAGTGGTTGTTTCTCTTCTGGTTTTGTTTGTTCTTCTTCGATGTCCTCTTCGTCGTCTTCTTCGTTGATTTCCGTTGGGAAGCTTGGTTTGCTGTAAATTTTTGAGAGTATCTTTTTTTGGAATTCTTTTTCAATGGTTTTTTCGACAGGAGGTGACAGTGGTACTGGAGTGGGTAGTGGTGGGATGGTTCGTGGTGTTTCGGTGAGTGGCTGGATGGATGCTTCGATGGTTTTAATCGTGTCGATTCCAAGGAATAATGGGTATTCCCTGAGGTTTTTAACAAGGAATGCGGCGAAATCATCTGGTTGTTCTTTTGAAGTGATATACGTGAGCGCGTCAGGCAGGACGAACGTCCCATGATCTGAGAAGAGTTTGAGGATCGATTGCATTGTCTCGCCCACAAAAATATTTCAAGGGCCTGTATATGTCTTGTTGTTTTTAGTGTTATGGTTTCAGGGCGACTTTGTCTTCTTTTTTCATCTCTTTGTGTCTCCTTCCTGGGATTGAAAGCTTTAATATCTTGAAGTCATTAGGTGTTTGGTATGACGCAAATCTCTGTGGCAAAACAAAGGAAGATCACTGCACAGATGAAACAGGTTGCGAGATCTGAGAAGATCGCTGCAGAGGTCGTTCGAAAAGAGGTTGCAGCAGGTCATATCGTAATTCCCTACAATCCGATTCATTCACCTTCGTCCCTTGGCATTGGGAAAGGATTGCGGGTGAAGGTGAACGCGAATATTGGGACGTCTCGGGAGTACTGCAATGCGCGGGAGGAAGTGGAGAAAGCAAAAGCCGCGGTCGCTGCGGGTGCGCATGCAGTGATGGACTT
>JBAZLE010000052.1:0-11957 GCA_041650455.1 Thermoplasmatota archaeon
AATGGGTATCGACAGAGATATGGTACAGGTACAACAAAATAATTTCATGAATAATACAAAGGATATTCGATTCGTTCAATTATATCCATTGAAATACAATGTGTTTTTCCATCGAGTATTTGATGGTAACTATTACGATTCATGGCAAGGAACTGGTCCTCACCGCATCTGGGGTGCAGCAGTGATCTTCGTGATTCCTATCTTTCTACCAGAATTTTTCATCTCCATTCCTATTTGGATACCATGGGTGTACCGAGATTTAAATCCAGCACAAGAACCCTATGACATCTCAGGGATGACCTGAAAAATATCTGAAATTGTAGTCTTTTACAGGAGTGATAATTATCCCTTTTTCAGAATTTAACCGGTAAACGCGGGTTCACATCCCTTCCCCTGCATATGAAAGAAAGCAATGATAGGGTTTACAAAGATGATCAATAGTTGTTTAAATTGAATGATTAATAATTCTGTAAAAAACGGTCTTAAGGGGTCAAAAGCCGATTTCTGATATCGTGGTTTTCACGGTGTTTAACAGGAGAAAAAACAGTAAATGGAGCCGACGGGGGGATTGCAACGAAAGGTTGCATTTACTAACGTAATAAAACCAGCTAAAATCGTGTTGAAAAACCATAAATAATAATTTTTTATATAAACGTAGCGGCCAAGCGTTAACCTACCGTTTCGAACCTTTTATAAGAACTTTCCGCATGGATACCTGAATATGTAAGTCTAAACTGGATTCCAATAACAATAGTACGAGGACATTTAATTACTTCAGTAGCCCCACATGGCATTTTAAAAAATTTTAATACGGCGATATTTGCGCTTGAACTTTTTTCTGATTTATCATATGCAGTAACGGTGATCGTATATTGAAAGAGCGTATGCGTGTTCCATCGAGAGAATGAGTCGAGTCTTTTCTTTCGGTTTTCTGGATAAAGGGAGAGACGATTATCGCAGAATCCTCAACAATTTCTGAAATGCTGAGAGGATTTTTTGAAATACTATAGTCTTGAGATTCCCGTTTTTTTTCGGCCTTAGTCTGAGTTGCTATGATCGAGAATGTATACGAATTTATTCCCTCATGACTTAAGAGAAAAATACCTTTCTTGATGTTTTTATGAGTAGTTTGGGAGTTGTGAGTTTTTCTCAGGGGAATCCAGGGTAGAATTCTGGATAACCTTGGAGAAGCCATCGTATGAGGTGGTCATAGAATGTATAGAGTTTGATGATGGTGGGGTTGCAGGTGAGGGCGGTGTCAGGGTCCATGATGGGGAAGTGATCGTGATCGTTGGTGAGAGGATTAGGGAATGTATCGGGGATGATGTAAGGGGTGTCACCAATACCGTCGTGGTTTCGGTCTTTGCCGCGGTAGTCGCTCCAGTAATTGCCCCCGCCGGTGTTGGTGTAGCCGAGATTCCAGTGGTTGAAGTCCTGCCAGGGGTAGACGAGGTAATTGTCGGTGAATGCACTTCGGTGGTTATTAAGAAAGACGTTGTGGTAGAGGAGGTTGTTGTAGCCTTCGAGGAAGGTGATACCAGTACCGGTGTTTTGGCTGATGGTATTATTGCAGATGATGCTGTAGCCGCTGTCTTTGAGGATGATGCCGTCGGTGTTTTTGTGCATGGTGTTGTTGGCGATGAAGCAATGGAAGGCGCCGTCTAAGAGCAGTCCGGTTGTGCAGTCGTGAATGTGGTTGTTTGTGGCGTTGACTGTACTGTGGAGGACGATACCGTTTTCGCAGTTGTCGACGGTGTTTTTGTAGACTTGGCTTGCATACTCTTTGAAAGTTTTTCCACTACAAACGATGCCGTCATTGCAGTTAACGATGATGTTCTGGAAAATAATATGTCGTTTGCCGTGGGTCTCGATTCCTTTGGAACAGTTGGAGATGATGTTACTCCAGACGAGGTCATCATCAGCTCCGCCCTCATCGAAGATCTCAATGCCTATACCACAGCGACGAATAGTGTTCTTGTAGATAGTGTTGAGGTTTGTGCACCAGAGGTGGATGCCGAAGGAGTAAGAGTCTACGATTGTGTTATCATAGAGTGTATTGTGGTGTGCTGGTTTGGCGATGCAGATTCCATTGTTGGTTATATAGTTCTCAAAGATTTTGTTATGGTCAGAGTACATGACTATGCCTGTGTCGGTGAAAGTGTTGCTGAATACAGAGGTATTTGAGGCATCGAGGTAGATGCATATGCCGAAGTTCAGGTGTTCGAAGTCGTTGGATGAGATATTGTTGTTGCATGATTCGACTTCGACACCTCCTAAACAACTTCCTTCTCCTTTTATATGAAAATTGGTGATGATACAGTCGTCTGCATATAGGGTGATGAGATTGATGTTGCAAGCTGGATCATACATGACGATGATGGGTTTTCCGGTACTGGAGCCGTTTCCAAGCTCCATTGGTATCCCTTGTAAGTTGAGTTGTTTATTGCATGTGATATTTTCGCGGTATTCGCCGCTATAGACTTCGATGGTGGTTCCTGCGGTTGCATTGTCGATGGCGTCTTGGATATGGATAAAGTCGCCGTCACCGTCGTCATCGACTGTGAGGACTAGTGATTTTAAATCCGATGCGGGGGTGACAGGCTTCGCGATGCCTGATGGCATCAATAGTAATCCAATGATGATGCAAATGATGAGGGATTCTTTTTTTTTTAGGCTTATTTTCATGTTAGTCACGCTTCTTTTGTTAGTTCTCACATGGACAGGGAGGCAAATCTGTTAAAATCCGTGTTTGTTGATAGGGGTAAAGCCATTGACAATGAGGGTAGATGAGAATGAGGGTGATGATTCCTGCAAAGCCGTATACGACTTGAGATAGTAATAAAAACCCGATGAAATAGATTGCTTCTGCAAGTCCGCATAAAATAAGGCAAAAACTGATCAATATTCCACAGACGATGACTGGCCATCGCAACCAGAGTATATCTAGGATTCTGAGCGCCTCTTGGTATTTCAAGACGACAGCAGGCGATCCTCTACAGAGGTTCTTTATACCTGTGAGCAGGGTGCGGGTTGCTATTAAAATCTGAGGTTTCTTTAGGGATTTCGTTTGTATTGATTTGAGGTTGTTCTCGGTTTTGTTATGAAGCATGGTGAGTGCTTGAGTATGGATCATGCCTTGAAATGAGAGCAGCGTCAAAAATATGGCTGACATTATTGTCGCGAGGAATATCGTCGTTTTCATATCTTCTTTCTCCCTTTTTCAGTTCGACTTCTTACCTTTACCGAATTCGTTTTTACTTTAAAAACTTTATGCTAACTGTTATCAGGACGCATGGAACTAGTTTACAGAGTCCCTCCAGCGGCTTCCGAAACTTTTTTTCCCCTGTTGAATACCCCCTCTTTTTTCAATCTCGCAGGAAGCACTCTAGGTAATATATTTCTCGTAATCGTTTGAGTTAAACTCCAGGTTCAAATCCCTTCCCCTGCACATTTTCTATTTTACAAGAGAATACTTTGGTGAAAATGCATTGAATGTAATTGTGGCTAATAAAAGAGATTTGAACCTATCAATCTTAAAATAATTCCACATATAATGCCAAAATTGTCTCCTGTATTCATGCCCAGACCCAGACAGATTCGGCTCTAAAAATGAGAACTCTAACTTAGAATTTCCTGCTGGTGATTAAATCACGTTTCTTGGTGATGTTAAAAAGATATAGCGGCCAATGATCCATCCCGAGACTGGATACCAAGTAGATTCAATCGTGACGTAGGCCTGAATACGCCCGAACCCTATAAGGCGCTCTGAGGTGACTGTCACGGTTCCCTCGCTATCGATAGAAGGGATGAAACCGAATGCACGGTATGAAACCTGGTGGAAGATTCCACCCGTGATGTACATGGTCCACAGAATGTCCGTGACGGTCTCATTCTCGTTGTTCTCGATGTGAACCTTGAATGCTCTGCCACCATTGAAGGTCGCTGTGAGGTTTCGTGTCAGCTTATGGCCAGATGCGTTGAGCGAGTAGAGAATACCTCCACCACCACCGCGAAAGGGAATGGTGCTGGCTGCGGCCGTGGCGAAGGCACCATCTCGTGTAATGTCCGCCGAGACCAGGAACAAGAACCATGGCCCATGAATGGTAAAGCGTGGATGGGAGTCGTTTCGATCGAAGACGCGGAGTTGATCAACGCTGCCAAACTCGTCACCTTTTGAGGCGACGATGGCTCGTACTCCCGTTCTCGAAAGACGAACATCAATGATTATATCAAACCCATGGCCGTGGCGGGTATTCTCCCAGAGTCTCCCGCTCTGGCTGTCAAATAACACGGTCTTTGTCTGTAATGCTGGGGGTGAGGACATGTTTCCGCAGCACCCAACGATGATGGTTGATCCATCCTCGGAGATATCAACGGAATGTCCGTTTGCGAGGGCACCCCATCCCGCAGGAAGGAACAGTTGTCGCCAGCGCTCATGGTAGTACTGGTTGGTGGCATTCCACTCAAGGACGATGATGGCCATGCTGTTGTTATAGGCAAAACTGACAAGTGTAGAGCCGTCTCCGGAGATTGCCCCTAGGGGGCAATCGCTGGTCCATCTGATGGTCTGAGTTGTCAAGTCCACGAGGCATGCACTGAAAGGATAGGTGACGAGTACGAGAGAACCATCCGTTGAGACGTCAAGGGTAGCGACATAGGCCTGATCTTGAGAATCAAGATAGAGCGGGTAGGAGGTGAGAAGTTCGCCGGTGAAGACGTCGAACTGAAAGATCTGAATAAGGTTGTTCGTGGTATTAGTCGCGGCGAGGATGACACGGGTGCCATCGCCTGAGAGAGCAAAGTTATGTTCCACCAAACCGCCTTGGTAGACGTGGTATGAGAGGGGGATATCGAAGTACCAGTCAGGGATGCTACTGGCGGACGTCCATTTATAGAGTCTTTGAAAGGGCGGCTGCTCTGGCTGGTCTGGGTTGTTTGCTGTAAGCCCGACCAAGACATCGCGTTCTTTGGCAGCATCGACTTGCACATACCCTAAATTGTTGGCAGTATATTGCCAGAGTGGCTGGCCGGATCCTTGGGTCGAATAGAGCTCAAAGCAAACCGGTCCTGGGTAAACATCTAGGATGGAGCCTGTAAAAATATAGGTTCCGTTATTACCGATTGAGACTGCAGGATGACGTGCTGGGAGAATGGTACTCCAGATGATGGGGCCAGAGCCACCATGAGATGAGGGGAGATTTTTGAGGTGAGGCAAAGAAGTGGGCTGTATTGCTGAAGTAACATATATGAGGTAGGCTGGTGAGGTTGAAGGTTGAGTCCTAGCGACTGGAAGCGATGAGCCATAACCAATGATATTGCTCATGGAACTAAGCATAAGAAAAACAACAACCAAGATGCTGATTCCAATCAGAGGTTTCTTATCCATATTGCTTTCCCCCATCGATGATTATTAAACACCGTTCCCCTTTAAAAATATATCCATAACAATAGAGGTTTTATTGAATAAATGTAATTTAAGTGAGGGAAAGCATTGACATGGTTTTAATCAATAATATTCCCATTAGGGTCTGATAAAGTGGGTTAAATTCCTTCCACTGCGTATGAAAGTAAGCAGTGACACGATTTGTAACAAAATTTTTCGTGTAGATAATAGATCTTGATTGTAGGATTAAAGGGGTCAAAAGCCGATTTCTGAAATAGGGTTTTTCACGGTGTTTAACAGGAGAAAAAATAGGAAATGGAGCCGACGGAGGGATTTGGACCCCCGACCTGCTGATTACAAGTCAGCCGCTCAACCGGGCTAAGCTACGTCGGCATGTTTCAAAGCGGTAATATCTAATCCTATATAAAATTCTCTTGGTGCATAGGATTTAATCTTATGAATCGTCACCTCAGTTAAGCGGTACCCCTGCGTTTGAGCGATCGTTTTCAGAAAGGAAATCCGTCCGTCGATATCTTCCTCTCGAATAATATCATAATAATGTACTTTACAGTTGGATGCTGCGATGGAGAGGGCTACTGAAAAAAAGTTATATGCGGAAAACGGAAGGTTCATGATGATCCGGTCTGCTTTTGTTGGTATGATCTTTTCGACATCTTTTGCATCTGCATGGATAACCTCCACGGTCTCAAGGACATGGTTCTGTTTCACGTTCTTTTTTGCTAGCGTGATTGCTACACTGTTTTTATCAATCGCATAGACCCTTCTTGGTCGCGCATGTCGCGCAATCATGATGGAGAAGGGAGCGACCCCGGCGAACAGATCCACCACGATCTCATCAGGTTGTACGAGTGTCGCGATTCTTCTCCTTTCAGAGGCAAGTCTCGGAGAAAAATACGCTGCGGCAACATCAACCTGGAAGGTCAAACCATATTCCGTATGGGTGGTCAGGGTGTGGTTCTCTCCAGCAAGAATCGTCATGGTTCGCGTGCGAAGTTCCCCGGAGACCGGGTCGATCAAACAAACCGTCCGTATGTTTCTATGGGTCTGTAACAGAGCCTCACCGATTTGTCTGCGATATCGAAAAAGAGACTGCGGTAATTTTACCAGGAGAATAGACCCTACGATATCATAGGATGTCGGCAGGTCTCCAACAAGCTTGTGAGGCAGTTTCAGGAGTTCTTTATAGCAACGAGGCTTTCTTGTTCTGACCTCGAAGAATTTAGTAACAACACTATAGTTGGGCAAATCCTTTGGGATCTCCTTCAAAGGAAAATAGATACCTGTTCCATCCTTTATTATCTTAAAATCTTCTTGTAAAAGATTCCGTTCTCTGAGAATTTTCCGTAATGTTTCTGCTTCATTGAGTGGAACACATAAAGCTTTTGTTTTCTTTGTGGTCATTGCACCTGTGATGTATGGGATACCTCAATAAATACTATCCTGAAAAAAGTGAGTCCCGCCTCCCGGATTTGAACCGGGGACCTGCCGGTAACGGCCATAGAGTCTACAGCCGGCCGCTCCAGCCAGACTGAGCTAAGGCGGGGAATCTGGTCTAGCCCACATAATCATAGGTATATTTATTAGTTAAGGTTTCTTTCATTCTGCTTGTTTTGTATGAGGTTTGGTGTGATCGTCTGTCCGAAGTGCAAACAGGTCAAAGCGGTGCAGTTATCCTCAAAGACCACGAAATGCATTCGCTGTGGAACCATACTTACTTTGAAAAAACTAAAGATTTTCTATGAAACTGATTCTCAGGAACAACTCCGACAGATGATCGGTGTCTTGAATGCTGAGATGGAACGCTCAAGTACATATAAGTAAATTTTGTTGAATAAAAAGACACCGAAATGAACCATCATACCAGCCATTAATCTTAATTTTATACCAATAGTTGTTTATAAGATTAGGAAGGAAAATCGTAATGTATATAAACAAGGTAGATATTTACCTCACCTGAGGTCCGGTGAGGACACAGATATAAGTTACCTACATCTACACTAGAGAGGGACTTATAGAGTGGTTCACGGTGTGAACCAGAGTGTTTTACCAGACCATTATGAAGCAATATGCAAGATGAATTTAGGAGGAACAAAAAGATGAAAGGAAACAAAATAATCGCTACCTTGGTAGTAATGGCAATGTTGCTATCAACGCTGGTAGTTTTTAATCAATTAAATATTGTAGATAAAGCTAGTGCACAGCCAGGTGTCGATGAATGGGGAGACGCCACATCGAAACTTGTCTATGGCGTATCATATGCAAAAAATACGATTGAAATAAACACATCAGGTTGGAGCGATACTAGACACTATTTGTACTATCCTACCTATCAATGTTCTACCGCAGGTGGACGTCCTGCCACAGATTTCAATTGGACTGCAATCTTTTTAAATACTGACGGTGATCAAGTATACATCGAGCCTACTGGGGAAGAAGATCTTTTAAATACCAATAATATGGCTATCACGTTCAACCGATCAGGGATGTGGATATTTGATGATAACTCCGATCATTCATCTTTTGATGGGTATCTCTGGGTGAACACCTCAACTGCGTATACCATTAGTGCCATCAATGATTTTACCTATGGTTCAACAGATGATGTGAACATCGAGGTTAAAGAAGATGGGGTCCTGGTGAATTGTCGAATCGCGGTGATAGGACCAGATGGGTCAACCATACTCAATTCAGCGACGGGTGCTGATGTGGTTACGCTTGACTCAGACGAGTTCACGATGGCGGGAGAATATACGGTACGAGCTTATCGAGATTTGGATGAAATTGAAGCTGCATACTACTACTTAGATGAAGATGGTGATGCACCATATGGTCCATTATATGGAAATGGAAGTTACTTTACTGGCCTTGGTCTATATGTCTATGACGATGTTGGTCCCTGGGATCCACCAGAGAAAAACGCAACACAGAAAACATTTACTGTGACAACCGCGAAACCTAATATGGTCGTAGAAGACGACTCTGGGGATACGACTCTTTACTGGGGATATGGGGCCGAGATAAGCATAAATATCACTGAACCTGATGGAACAGGAATCGATGCAGACGAAACAAGTAATCTGTCGTTGCGGGCACCAAACGGAACATTCTATAAGGAAGCAGATTTTCCAGATCTCTCATTTGATTTTTCAAATGACGGTCTAGGAAATTATACCATTACCTTGCCCCAATGGGAAAGTGGTGTGAACGATAATGACTGGAATCTTATTACAGCGGGATACTGGTACGTTGTCTTCGGGTACGATGAGGATAACGATGGTAATGAGGAATGGAATAGCAGTTATGGAGCAATGAATCGACTTACTGTTAAAACAACGACACCACCCGTTCAACTAAGGATACTTGATGATGGCTCTGGTGATGCAACCGATAAAAAAGTCGACATCCCAATGTTTAGCAATGGTAGTGGTATCTTGCCCTTAGAAGTAGAATTCAGTGTAACAGGGAGCAGTATCACAGACGTTGACGGACGATTATACTATGGTGATGATTCCGGAGCTCCGTATAATGAGACTTGGGAAAACTTCGAGGTCACTGGTGATATCCTCTGGCCGGTTGATGACTATAGTTTTACCTATGTCTCTGAAGGAACTTGGACGTTATCGGTTCTTCCAAGCAAACCTGGTGGAAGCTTCACGATAAGCATTGATTGGCCGGGAGATGACAACGGTACTGCCAGTCAAACGATCGACATCGTCAACGGGTCCTTTGTGACGACGAATTTCGATTCCTTTGCTGTCGGTGAAAACGTCACCCTTACCGTGACGGTCAAGGATATGGATCAAGAATCATTAAAGTATGCCACCGTCTCGCTCGTATGGGAAGATTTAGCAAGTCCGATACGAGAGTCAGAGCTTAACGCATTTAATGATACCACCGGAAATAATGGGATTGGAACCGGAAGAAACGGGGAATATACGTTCCTTGTCGATACTGACCAACAAGGAGACTATGCACCAAGATACCTTGCAGTGGCGGTTTACGATCCTTCCAGTAATCTTGCTGGTTACGAAATGATTGATATGACCAAGCGGCATAACATGCAAGTGAATATGACCCCTGTGACTGCTTATGCTGGTGATGCTGTTGAATACGATATCACTGTTACGTTGCTTGAAGGCGGATCCCCTGATGAGGACACCCATAATGGGTTACACGTGATGATTTACAATGAGACTGGAGAAGAAGTCACTGATTCTGAAATTTCAAGTCTTACTACGCCTATTACTAACGATGCTTCAATTACTGATTATGAGATCATCTTAGCCGCTGGAACCTATTATCTCTATGCGTACAATGATACTCATGATAGTCAAGGATATAATGCCACCCTTACCGTAACCAGCTACACGGTGACCTCGTCACCATCAGTACTCGCATGGTTAATCGATGAAGAAACCAACATCACCTTCCAAGTGACCCCTGCAGTCACCGGGACCTTAAAACTCTTAAACATGACCGGTACGAACGGGACCTGGGAAGGGCGAGAAGCCTTTGTCGACGTTGAAGATGGAATCGGTACACTTGAGGAGATTAGTGCGACTGACCTTGGGAACATCACCTATGAGTTTATGCCGTTTGGAGGAGAGTACCGAGATGCTGAAGGTTTACTCCGAGTCACCACGGCAACCGCAGCGCCAAACCCAGCAACCATCTACCTGAACGAACCTACTACGGTAACAATCACGGTTACCCATCCAGCGACCGGTGCTCCCTTGGAGGATGTTCGCGTAGGACTTGATTATGGGAAGTTACTCAATCAGTCGATTCTTGCCAAATTACCCTCAGATGTGCAGACGGACGCAGCGGGTAGAGCAGTATTTTCCATCATGGCAGACGCGAGTGGCGAAGTCATGATCTACATCGAAAACGAGACCGATCCTGACAATGAATTCGTCATCACCGCACAAGCTCGAAAGTCCATGAACATCGTTGTCGATCCATCCGTAAATGAAGCAGGGACCTTCACGGTGAAAGCCTATTCCAATAACGTCCTAATCACCGATACGACGGTAACGTTCACGTTCGACGGGCAAACCTGGCCGACCACAACCGGTGAAGCAACCCTGACAGCACCAACAGTGGCAACCTCATTAACGTACCCGATCACCGCTACCGCTGAGGGATACACCACAGGTGCGGCCGCTGTCATCATGGTATTGAACATCCCGAAACTCATCGTTGTCGTCAGCGGGGAAGTCAAAGCAGGACAAACATTCGTTGTCACCATTGCTGATGATACGGGCAAACCGATCGTCGGTGCAACGGTCAGTTTTGACGCAAAAACCTACACAAGCGATGCAACTGGATCCGCTAAGATCACCGCGCCTTCAACTCCAGGTGACTACACAGTCACGGCAACATTCCCTGGATATGAATCGAGATCAGACACCATAACGGTCACAGAAGGCGGCGGAATCCCCGGATTCGAGCTACTGACACTCATCGCTGCCATCGGGGTAGCGTTCCTGCTCCTCAGACGCAGACGGAACTAAAACCAACACAAAGGGGTATTACCCCCTTTTCTCTCTCTTTTTTAACCATTTTTTTTCAAAACCCTTTTAACCCCCTTGTTTTTATACTCTCATCAGGAGTGAGTGACTCTGAAGGTGAGTATAGTTATCCCAGCGGTCAACGAGGAACGAGGCATCGGGAAAACCATTGATGCGGTCAATAGGACCTATCTCACCAGCAAACACTGGGATCTTGAGATTATCCTGGTCGACGGGAATTCCAAGGATAACACCCGAGAGATTGCAGCAGATAAGGGTGCAGAAGTCATCCTGGAGAAACGCAAAGGCTACGGGAGAGCATATAAAACCGGGCTAGCGCAGGCAACCGGGGATGTGATTGTCACCGGTGATGCGGACGCGACCTATCCTTTTCACCTTATTCACGAATACATTGAATTCCTGCTCGATCAGCACCTTGATTTCCTGACCACGGATCGTTTCGCAGCACTCAAGCATGGGTCGATGTCCCTGAAACACCGGTTTGGGAACCTGACCTTAGCATGGACGCTGCGCATCCTGTTTTTGGTGAATATCCGGGATTCTCAATCGGGTATGTGGATCTTCAAACGAGACGCCTTATCCAAGATACAACCCTTAGAAAGCTTCAATGATGGGATGCCGTTCTCAGAGGAAATTAAAATCGAGATGTTTACGAACAAGCACATTAAAGCAAAAGAGATCCCTTCCACCCTTTCTGCCCGAGAAGGTCAAGTGAAACTCGAAAGCTTCAAGGATGGGATAAAAAACCTCCGATTCCTTTTCAAAAAACGAGTCGCACCTTCGAAGCACCACTGAAACGGAAAAGATATTCAACATCTTCTTTCATCCTTCTTCTTTGAGGTCGACGTATGGATTCTTTGATGACCCTGTGGGTGTTTGTTATCGGATGTTTTTTCGGAGTCATTCTTGGAGTGATACTTTCCTATCGAACGGTGGTCTCACCTTTGCAACATAAAATAACGACTCTCATCGGTCAGGATACACGATATCAGGAGAAAATGAAATATTACCCCTATGACCTG
>JBAZLE010000053.1:0-11903 GCA_041650455.1 Thermoplasmatota archaeon
CGGAGCATTAGGGTCTCGCACGAAGACCTCAATACCTTTTCGTATCCCGCGTTCTTCTAGCAAGGTTCATATCCCCATCCTTTCTCATCCATTCCTTAAAGATATGAATAGAATTGAAGTATATAGAAGTTTTTTAGCACAATTATTCTTTGGAAAATGTAATTACCACTCCTTGGGTGAATCTAAAGGCGAGCGCATCCGATCTGCAGTGTGGTACGGAATCTTTGCTACAAAAAAGTACGCTGAATCGAGGTCTGTTCTTTCTCAAGCTTTGTGTTGTGTTGCATGTTAGATTTATTTGTTCTGCAAAAAAGGGAGTGGTGAATATTGAAGACGTTGCTGCTGAATGAGGAGCACCCTGTCTGTTTATCGAAGCAATCATTTTTCATGAATACATAATGATTGTTTTTATATAACATTGGTGATATGATACTCCTAATGCCAAAGTTATTTTATATAACACCGATGATATACCAATTACAAATAGTATGGTTATTTTATATAACACCGATGATATACTAATTACAAATATTACGGTTATTTTATATAACACTGGTGATATGTTGCTTCGTAATATCACAGGGAGACTCAAGGAACTTCGGCCAGTTTTTAGTACGAGCTGATCGCTCTGTCCGATGTTCTTCTGGATAACAACTGCTAACCACCGACTCCAACTGTAATGGAAACTGTGCATGACATATATTCGTACCGCTATACTCCTTATCGAAACGAACGGGACGATGATACACTCACACTCCTCTGATTTTGAATCCCTTAATGTTTTCTTTCCGCTTTTTTTTTTTGTGTTGAAAACAAAAAAATTACGTAACGTAACTTCCCTCGTATCCTTCAAAAAGAGCTTTTCTCAGGGCTTATTGTTCAGTAACGGATATCACAACGTGATCTACCAACGTTGCCCCTGATTCACCATAGGTGACTTTATTTGCAGATTGGTAGGTTTGTTCGATGTAATCTACAGGCATATTGCGGACATATTTAGTAGTATTGTAAAGAAGAATATCATTTGCATCATAAAATTTCACATCAATCTTAGCACTGATTGGTTTTCCTGCGATATTATGAAACAACCAGCCGACGGTGACTGATACAACCCTTCCAGAATCATCGATATTTTCTTCATACGTCACATTGGCAAATTCAACAATGGTCGAATCAAGAAAGACGTTTTGAGGTCTCTGCGTTGTCTTTACACTATTGGTATCTTGACAGCCACTAAATGCTGAAATGAGACAAATACTCACTACCATCGCAACAAAAACCATTTTCTTCATGTGTCCTCATCCCTCCTGGTTTTCTAAGAAAAGATATTGTATATCATCATATATATGTTTCGATAACTACCTCCCGTGCAAAAAAATTTCCCACAAAAAGTTTTAATAGCTATGGACTATCATTGCTAATTTGTACTTGGGAAAAAGGAAGAGAAGCAACCGCAGAGAGATAGGCTATGCCATTGCCGAAAAAATCAGATACTATTAAGAATGTGTTACGAACCTTGATTTCGATTTCAAGTAGAAAAACTGATCTTCCCTTTACCATTATGACTATTGAAGATCTCATTAAACAATTAGAACAGCAATATTCGTTCCTCAGACATATTCAAATTAGCGATGATTTCTATAAAGAACAATCAGGTGATATGGTCAGTGTCATGTCTGATATCAATACCGTGCCACCGACCGAGCTGGGAAACGCTTTGCATTCCATCATCGATTCAATGAATCGGTCGCTTGGGGAGCATGCAGGTCATTTTTTCATAAAGGAAATACGAAATAAGCTCGGTGACGATTATCTCCTTGCCATGAGGGATATGGGGGTAGATCTGGGTTTGATGCAACTGGAAAGTGAGATCAGTAGATTAGAACGGGATATAACGAGACGAAAAAACACATCATAAAAAACCCTTTGGTTACTTTTGATGAAAGACGTATAATGTCGGTATTTTCTTTTTTTTCCCTGTCCAATACCCGCAATGGTCACATCGGAATTCTATGGTGACTTCACCACCATAAATTGTTTGATTTTTCACCCGTTGTAACGAGCCTCCGCAGACCGGGCATTTGTGGAGTATTTTATCTGGATCGCCTTCTCGGGTGTGGATCTCGACCTGTATCAACCCGCTCTTCAGCACTAGTGTTCGCAAACGAGGTTCACTGACACGGAACTGTTTTTTCTTTGTTTGTAATTCTTTTTCAACATATGTTTTAAGTTTACGTTGAGAGGTCACTGTATGGTATTTCTGAAAAACCTTTTTCACCGCACCGCGGAGAGCATCATCGGAGGGAATATGATAGACCATGCAATAGGGAATCGTCTTGGTTACTTTAACCTTTTTACATCACGATTGTCTTGAGTAAATCTGTTCTGGTGACCATCCCGACAATCTTGTCGTTCTCTAAGAGCGGTAGTGCCCCGATATTCTGCTGGAGCATCAATTGTGCGGCATCATAGATACTCATTGACGGGTTTGACCAGACGACAGGGGAGGTCATCACATCCTTGACGAGAAGTTCGGTGAGGTGATGTTTTTGTTTGCCTAAGGAGAATGATTTTTTCAATGATGCGAACGCTAATGCAATCTCGATGTCTGAGATGATTCCTACTACTTTTTTTTCCTCAAGGACAGGGAGACGGGCGACGTTGTTGGTTATCATGATGCGTCGTGCATGGATAATTCGGTCATCAAGACCGACCGTATAGACTTTTTTTTGCATGATAGAATGAAGCTGATTTTTACTCTTCACCAAGGGGAGTAAATCTGCTTTTGTTACGACCCCAATTAGTTTTCCTTTCTCAACCACGGGAAGCATTGTGGGGCCTGGTTCGCCGACAGATTTGAGAATGTCTTTGACCTCTTCCTCTGGTGAGATGACCGTTACTTTCTTCTCGGTAACAGAGGAGGCGTGAAGCCGGGATGCGGTGATTCCTCGTTTGCGTATGGATCCCAGTTTATAGGCGATCACATTGTCGGTTACCAGACCAAAAAATTTTTTTTCTTCCGTGACCGGTATCTTCGTGATGTCATGTTTTTTCATCAGGTCTAAGACAAGTTTGAGGCTGTCATCTTTATCTACTGTTATTATTTTTGTCGTCATTATATCTTTTACTTTCATCACCGTATTCCTCCTTTTTTTCTTTCTTTAAAAAATATTATTCATATTTTAGTCCATCAATACAGTCTTCGCAGAGTAGGCGGCCGTCAATATTTTTGAGGCTTGTGGATAAGATATTGCAATCTTCGCATTTTCCGGAAAACGTCCGGCTTTGACGGTATTTCTCATCTTTTGAATCGATGGCGGACCATTCCTGGGCTATTTCCGTTAATGCGGGGGATAAGCGGGAGATATCGCGTTGGGTAATGATTCCCACCAGTTCGTTGTTTTCCACGATGGGGAGTCTTCTGATATTGCATTTTCCCATGATTTTCAGAGCCTCTTGCAGGGAGATATAGGGTTCTGCGATGATAATTGGTGTGCTCATGACCTCTTCGACGGTCACCTCTTGTGGGTTTCTTGCTTCGCAGACCACTTTTTTAATGATATCACTTTCGGTAAGAATCCCGATGGGGTGGTTGATTTCTGAGACAATTACATTTCCGATTTTGTTTTGTCTCATAATTCTTGCTGCCTCTAACACTGTTGTGAATGGCTGTACAATCACTGGTTTTGTCTTCATGACTTCTTTAACCAGAACATCTTTGTTCATGTGCGGTCCACCAAATCGTTGACTGATTGAACGCTCCAATCCCAAACATTAAAACATTACGAGGTATTTTACCTTTTTCATATGAGTAGCGTGTATGAACGGGAATTAAAAGGCATCCTTGAGGGAGACGAAAAAACTCTTACCAAAATGACAAAAACCTGCTCGGCACTGGAGAAGGGCAATTACTATCTGACGAGGCAGAAGCCGTTTATCGTGGTTCGTGCGGCAGGGTCGTTTGGTGTTGACCTGGTCGCATTGCGGGGGGATATCTCTTTTCTGATGGAGATAAAATCGAGTGGTGTGGATACGTTGCATTTCAGTAGCGTGGATGGAAAACTGCAGCGACAAGCTGAAAAGATGCAGCGTGAATGTGAAAAAACAAAAACGTTACCGGTGTATGGCTTTCGTTTGAAAGGCCATGGTGGTGATTGTTGGCGGTTGTTTTCTATGGAGGTTTCTCAGCTTGAGGGGCGCGCCCGGATTCTCCACAACCGGCTCCCCAAGCTCAGCTTGAGTAAAAATGGGAATTTTATCATGCGCTGGCATGACGGTCTGCCGCTGTCGGATTTTCTCATGTACCTTTGTGAATAAGGGCGTCTGGTGATTCAGGGTAGGTACGACAAAATGTTTTTTAGCAGGTTGTATATTACTAGCAGCACTGTGATGAAGCATGAAACGATTACTTGTTGCCTATGATGGGTCAGAAGCGTCAACGAAAGCAATTGATGTAGCAGTCCAATGTTCCACACCGGAGGATGAGCTCGTCCTCCTCACGGTGATCCCTGCTGAATTGGTTGAGTCCACCTTTACCAACATGTTGCTACCGACCATTGATTTAAGCACGGTGGTGACCCCTGGGACCTTTAAAGAAAAAGCGATGGAAAACCTTGGGAAACTCGCAAAGGACCTTGAAGGAAAAATCGGGAAAGTGGATGTCGCGGTTGAGGCAGGTGATCCTGCTGACGAAATCCTGCTTGTTGCAAAGAAATATGATAGTGATATCATCCTCATCGGGTACAAAGGCTATGGGAAAGAGGGGAGATTTTTGCTCGGAAGCGTCACGGACAAAGTCGTGCGACATGCGAGCAGATCTGTGCTTGTTGTACGGTAAAAGAATTGTGATGAAATGCATCCTGCAGAGGAATTGCTCGGAAAGAAAGACAACAAACTTCTTCATAAACGGATTGTTCTTGGTATCACGGGGAGTATTGCTGCGGTTGAGTGTGTGAAACTCGCTCGGGAACTCATCCGTCATGGTGCCGTCGTCTACCCGGTGATGACTCCCTCGGCAACACGCATCCTTCATCCCGATGCAATCGAGTTTGCCACCGGTCATCGACCCGTCGTACAGCTCACTGGTCAAACAGAGCATGTCACCTGGTGCGGCTTGGTGCAGGATCCGGTGGACCTTCTGTTGATTGCACCGTGTACCGCAAACACGATTTCGAAGATCGCCCGTGGGATCGATGACACACCGGTGACCACCTGTGCGACCACTGCCTTAGGTTCAGGTGTTCCGGTTCTTCTTGTGCCTTCGATGCATCGTTCGATGTACGACCAGAGGATTGTCCAGAAAAATATTGGTATCTGCCGGAACCATGGGGTGCTGTTTCTCGATCCGTATCTTGTCGGAAACAAAGCGAAATTCCCTGAGATTGACGAGATCGTTGAAACCGTTCTTCGAACTACTGGTTCACAAGATCTGAAGAACAAAAAAATTCTGATTATTGGTGGCGCGACCTCAGAACCGGTCGATGATATCAGGGTGTTGACGAATCGGAGCTCCGGGAAAACCGCAGTCGCATTAGCCAGGGATGCGTTCGAACGAGGAGCGGAGGTTGAACTTTGGTATGGATATGCAACAGAACCAGTCCCCTCGTATCTTGCTTTCAAACGGTTCGAAACCGTCAAAGACCTGTTTGTGTTGATGAAAAACAAAAGACTCACACAGGTTGATAGCATTATTGTCTGTGCAGCGATTGCGAACTACATCCCAAAAAAGCAAGCTGGAAAAATCCCCTCGGGAAAGAAGGATTTTTCTATCAACTGCACCCAGGCTCCGGTTGTTCTTGAAACCCTGCGTTTGCGCGCTGCAGATGCAAGCATCATCGCGTTTAAGACCGAAGAAAAGAGGCAAAACGTGGTGAAAAAAACGCGACAGATGCTAACCAAATATTCGCTTGATGGTGCTGTTGGGAACACCCTCGCGGGGTTTGCAGGAGACTCTAATGATATCTTTATTGTATCTAAGACCGGAAAAGGCATCTGGAAGAAAGGGAAAAAACACGAGCTTGTTTCAAGTATTCTTCATCTGGTACGATAGGCAAAACGAGGGGTATGAAGGGAATAGCGTTTGCTCCAGGGCATGTTTCCGCGTTTTTCGAACCAGTCTATTCCCCGCAGGGCTCTAACCATTCCGGGTCGCGTGGCGCAGGGATTGCTTTGTCATTAGGGGCGATCAGCCAGGTGACTGTCACACCTGCGTCAGAACAGGCCATCACGGTGCATATCAACGGAAAACCCTCACCGGCACAGGTGACAAAAACAGCGCTGCACCATCTAATATCCACCTCCTGCGTTCATATCTCTGTCAGCACGTTCCTTGATTTACCCATCAGCCAAGGCTTTGGCATGAGCGCCGCTGGTGCGTTAAGCTCGACCCTTGCATTAGCAGACCTCCTCCATCTTCCGGCGGAAAACGCAATCAAAGCCGCGCATTACGCTGAAGTGCAGCTGCGTACGGGTCTTGGTGATGTGGTCGCTAGTAGTTTTGGTGGAATAGAGATTCGACGCAAAGCAGGGCTCCCTCCGTGGGGGATGCTTGAACATATCCCTGGGAACTATGATGTCGTGTTATGTGTCATCGGAAAAAAGATGGAAACAAAGAAGATATTGATGAACGCAGCCAAACTTCGTGAGATTGCATCGTACGGTCGGTACTGCACAAAAAAACTCTTAGAAAACCCATCTGTGGAGCATCTGTTTTCTCTTGCGTGGGAGTTCACAAGAAAAACCAATCTTGCTGATACCATCGTCTTGGAAGCAATTGAAAAGGCAAATACCCAGGGGATGGCAAGCATGTGTATGTTAGGGAACTCAGTCTTTGCAATCGGGGAGACATCGACTCTGTGTAAGATTCTTTCTACGTACGGGACGGTTTATTGTTGTACCGTTGACGCGAACGGAGCACGGGTTTTACAAGAAAAATAATCATATCCCTTTCTAGTGTTTTCTTTGCGCCTCATATTTTTAAGTAACATTTCCGGTAGCGTTCCCAGAGGCGATCTGTGTAGTCTTCTATTTCTTTAAGTCGTTTCTCATCCCGTTGTGGTTTGAACAGATGGCCAAACCGCCCTTGGTATTTTATCCATTCTTCCACTGGTTTGCGGGGGATCTTTTTTTCTAATATCAATTTGCTTTTGCCGTTGAAGGTCATCACATCGTTTTCGCATTCCCATAAGGACCAGGCGCCTGAGTCGACCGCCAGTCGTCCCATTTCCACGGTTTTATCCATGCTGAATCGCCAGCCAGGGGGGCAGGGGGCAAAGATTTCTATGTATTTTGGGCCATGTATATTCTTGGCTTTGGTGATTTTACTTATGATATCCTCTGGGTAGCTGATGCAGGTTTGTGCAGCGTAGGGGATGTGGTGTGCAAGGATGATCTCCCCCATCTCTTTTCGGAACTCGTCTTTCCCACCAACAGTCGTGGTCGTCCAAGCGCCGTACGGGGTGGCTCCACTGCGTTGAATCCCGGTGTTTGAATAGATTTGGTTGTTATAGCAAATGTAGATGAAATTGGTTCTCCGCTCCAGGGCACCAGAGAGTGCTTGGATGCCGATATCATACGTTCCTCCATCTCCGGCCCAGGCGACCACGGTGATGTCCGTGCGTCCCTGTTGACGTAACGCTGCTTCGACCCCGGAGGCGCCTGCTGCTGCCGCTTCAAAGGCGATGTTCATGACCGGGATGTCAAAAGAGGTATGTGGGTAGAGGCTTTCGATGACCGCGGTACAACAGGCAGGAACGACCATGATCGTTTTTTTTCCAAGCGCCTTTAGCACCAGGCGTAATCCTATGGTTGCGGGGCATCCTGGGCATGCCGCGTTCCCTTGTAAGAGGCATTCGTCAACGGGTATATCTTTGAGTGCCATTTTTAGCCCTCCAGTCCGTACCATTCTTGTTCTTTTGCGTTTCCTTTCATTGATTTTCTGCACATGGTTTCAATATCCTGATAGGTCACGTCTTTTCCGCCAAGGCCTGCGATAAAACCTGTTGCTTTTGTGTCAGATTGACCGTATAATGCTGCTTTGACTTCGTTGAAGAGGGCTCCTTCCAAACCAACAGAGATATTCCGGTCGATCACGATGAGATCCGCTTGGTTCCCTAACTTGATGATTTCTTCTGTCGGGAAGGGTCGGATGACTCGTACGCGGGCGAGACCGATTTTCAGTCCAGTTTTCCGCATTTCATCAATGGCGGTTTTACTTTCTGCACCAATCGCACCCATCGCTAGGAGGATATGTTCTGCGTCTTCACAGTGATAATATTCTAGAAGGTCGCCATGGTAATAGCCTGAGACTTTCTTCCAGTCTTTTGCGATTTTTGGGATGAGTGTTTTTGCGTTCTGTTGTGCCTTTTGCATCGCCCATCGCACCTTCTCATAATACGCTGGGCCGATGATGTTGCCGAAGGTCGTGGGGTTGTCGATATCGAGTTTCCAGTGGGGGATGTATTTTCCTAGGAAGTCATCCACGGTCTGTTGTTCAGGGATTTGCGCAGGCATGGAGGTGTGAGACAGGATAAACGCATTCAGGTTCACCATCACGGGTAGTACGACGTTTTCGTGTTCTGCGAGTTTAAAGGCTTGGATGACGGTATCGAAGATCTCCTGGTTGCTGCTGCAGTAGAATTGAATCCATCCGGTGTCACGTTGTGAGATCGAGTCGTTTTCATCTACCCAGATGTTCCATCCTGGACCGATGACACGGTTGATATTGCACATCACAATAGGGAGTCGTGCGAGAGCTGCCCAATGGAGCATCTCATGCATCAACAAAAGCCCATGGGAGGAGGTTGCGGTAAACGTCCGTGAGCCAGCGGCACTGGCACCGATGCATGCTGACATCGCCGAATGCTCGCTTTCTACACAGATGTACTCTCCTTTGAATTCTTTCCGTGCAACGTACTCAGCGATCGCTTCAACCAGTGTGGTCTGGGGCGTGATTGGGTACGCGGCGACGACCTCTGGTTTTGCCATCACTGCTGCTTTTGCTGCGATACGATTCCCAGTATCCATCATGATCGTCATTTTTTCTTTGCCTCCTCTCGTTGCATGATGATTGCTTTGACGTTGCATTCATTGGCGCAGACGCCACAGCCTTTGCAGTAGTCGTAGTCGATGCTGATGGAGTCGTCTTTCTGCCGGTGTATACTGCCTTCTGGGCAAAAAATCCAGCATCGTAAACATTTCACGCATTTGGTTTTGTCAAGAATTGGTTTGAATACCCGCCAACTCCCGGTTTTCCCCATCGCACCCTTTTTCGGATAGGACAGGCTGGTCTCCACAGGATATTTTTTCAAAAGTTCACCACCGTCTGGTCAAAGGCGTCTTGTGTTGCTTTCACGTTTCGTTCCCCAAGCTCCTTTTTTCCCGTCCATTTGCTTTTGATTACTTGTTGGATCGATTGTAGTGTCACTCGGGTAAGGATTTTTGGAACTGAACCAAGGATGGGGGTGTTTACGACAGGGATCCCTCCTACGAGGATATTGTGTTTGAGAGCGATGCTGGTTGCATCAACCGTCGCGACGTGATAGTGTTTGGAGAATTCAAAGTCCTGTGGGTGTTTTCTGGTGTTTATGAGTATTTTTCCGTCTGTTTTTGCCCCTTTGAGCACATCGACGATCTCCATGATGCTTTCGTCAAGGACGATGACGATGTCGGGGTTGTAGACTTCGCTTCGTAAATGGATTTCTTCTCCTGAGATTCTGGCGAATGCTCGGACTGGTGCGCCGCGTCGTTCTGCACCAAAAAAGGGGAACGCTTGCACTCCTTTATTTCCGTCTTGTAATGCCGCGCTTGCAAGAAGGTTTGCGGCAGTGACCGCGCCTTGTCCGCCTCGTCCGTGGAAACATATTTCAACTAGGGATTTTGATGACACAATACTACCTTCCCGCAACTCGAAATGAACATGCCCCATATAACTGTTTTGAAAGCGGTTTCTGGTTCGTTATTTTAGTGAGGATAATTTCGAGTGCATTGTGGCGTCTTTATCTCGTCGGTCATCTATTTTTATTTCGGTGATGATGCGTTCTGCTCCTGCTGCGACGACCGCTTCATGTGCTTTTTGTATGACGTCGAACAAGCTTGGTAGGTCTTTTGCTTCGATGACGGTTGCCATGGGGTTTGTTTGGTAGGTGGTGTGTTCTTTTGTCAAGGTTTCTCTGACGATGTTGACGTAGTGGCTCACGCTGGTTCCTTTTCCGAGTGGTGCGATACTTAACGATGCGATGATCATAGGGTTCCCCAGGGATGCTTTAACCTTCGACGGCTCATTAATCTTTTGTTGATCTACGTCGTAAAAACCTCGGAATGTATATATAAAAATATATATTTTTTTATCCCTTTTTTAAAAGAATGTTTGCATCTCAACCGTATTGAAAAAAAAGAGCTCTGATGAGACGAGTTCTTTTCTTATATCAACCGATTCAACAAGTCTCGGTTACTTATGATTTCGTCATCGACATTTCGATAATCTGTCTTGTCCAGATCCTTAATCTCTTGGCTGACCAGCTCTAAGATCCCCAGGATTGAAATGAGCGTGAGCTTGTTGTGATAAAAACGACATGCTTTCATCAGCTCTCCATATAATTTGGTCTCCATCGCTTTATATTCGTTTAACTTGGGGGTGTTTAAGACGTTTGGCTCTTTTTCCTCCATCCTTCCAACCTCTCAAAAGAGAATCATTTTGTATCTTATATTCTTATGTATTAGGAAAAATCGGGTGTTATGAATTCGAAGGGATGGTGTATTGCTGTTTCAACCTCTTTTTCATGAACTCTTCCATGGCGTCAAATGCCTTTTCCAAGGTCTCCATGGGCGGGAGGATCACCGCTCGGAAATGATCCTTTCCATACGTCGCGCAGAACCCTGATCCGTTGACCGTCAACACATGTGCCTCTTGCAGTAAATCCAGGACGAATTCTTTATCGTTTTTCCAAGGTCCGGTCCCCATCGCCTCAATCTTTGGGAAAATGTAGAAGGCTCCATCGGGTTTCGCGGTGGAAATCCCTTCAATTTCGTTGAGACGCTTATAGGAGAAATCACGTCGTTTCCGGAGTTTGTCATTGACTTTTTGTATATGATCTTGAGGCCCACGTAACGCCTGGATACAGGCGTGCTGGCAGACGGAGTTTGCACAGAGCCGAGATCGAGCGATCCGCATAAAGGCATCTTGTATTTGATCCAGTGCCCCCTGGTGTTTGAACATCGTGTATCCGATACGCCACCCTGGCATGATGTACACTTTCGAAAATCCATTGAACGTGATAATAGGGACATCGTTTGTCAGAGATGCGGTCGCGTGCTGTTTCCCATCAAACGTCATGTCGTCATAGATCTCATCAGAGATGACCATGATGTTATGTTCACCAGCGATGTCGATAATCTCCTTTAGCACCGTCTTTGCGTATAATGCGCCTGTTGGGTTATTTGGGTTGATTAGAACGATTCCTTTCGTCCGTTGCGTGATCTTCTTTCGGATGTCATCAACATCAGGCTGCCAGTTTTCTGTTTCAATGCAATGGTAGGGGATTGGCTCTGCATCAGCGAATTTGGTAATCACGTTATATTGCGGGTAGGTCGGTCCGGGGATGAGTAACTCGTCCTTTGGGTCCAGGGACGCATTGAGCAACATTTGCAGTCCTTCAGTGACCCCGGTTGTGACACAGATGTCATCTGGTTCGTACGAAACATGATTTCTGTTTTTTTCCCGCTCGATGATTGCTTGACGCAGTTCAAGAAACCCCTCTGAGGGTGCATAGCCGTTATGCTGCTCATTTGCTGCTTTGTATAACGCATCTTTGATGTGCTGTGGTGTATCGAAATCATACGCGTTTGGATCCCCGATATTGAGTTTTAAAATCGTGATTCCTTTCTTTTCTAACTGGCGGGCTGGA
>JBAZLE010000054.1:0-11854 GCA_041650455.1 Thermoplasmatota archaeon
GTGCTACGAGTACCCTGTTATCTGTCGTTGGAATACGCATTATCCCGTCAAGGTATCCTGAGTCAACGACCCTATACCATCACCTTGGTGACAACCCAGCCACCATACACGTTTCAAACAGACACGACACAATATGAATATCATCAGATTCATAAATCATTATTCTGGGGGTATACTCAGGAGAAAACCGTATGTATTGCCCATCCTGAGAAAGCAGTACTTGATTTGTTGTATATCAGAGGGGTATGCACCAAAGAACTTACTCTGAATGGATTTCGCTCTCTGCTTGAAGATATGGACTTTGATACCCTTGATAAACGACGATTACAGGAATACACAAAACAGTTTGGTAAACGCACCATGACACTTGCTACACAACTCAATCTCGTTTCAGATCAATAAACACCCCTTCAACATTTTTTTTAACTATCATAGTAACCAAGTTGTTTCGTGTGTGATGTGCTGACTTTTTATGACATCCACTATTTACATTCATTATATTTTTATATCCTGTCGCACGTCATAAAAACCAGATATAGCTCAGTTGGAAAAAAAAGGATACGGTTTTCGTCCACGGGTCTAAGGCTGTTACTTCAGACCGTGCGGTATTCCCAGTCGCAGCTAAAAATTTTCATAGAACATCCATTCCATTCATTTTTTTATATAGACGAAATACTGCCCATAGATAGCTTCTTAAACAGAGATTTGTTCTGAAATTTCATCTAGGGGAAAGACCATGTCAAAGAGCAGTAAGGATCAAATGGACCTGGATGAAAAAAAGGTGCTGTCTGAACTGGTGAAAAACGCGAACAACAACATCGAAACCATCGCGAAACACTGTGGGTTCTCACGGCAAAAAACCTGGAGGATCCTCAAGCGTTTGGAAGCAAAAAAGGTGATTTGGGGGTACACCGCGATTTTCAACGAAGATCAAATGCAGCTGAAGCATTTTACGCTCCTAGTGAAACGCTCGATGAAACAAGTCAATGAAGCAACCATCGATAAAATCGTTTCCAGAGTATTAGATAACATCATTAAACCAATAGGCGTGACGATTGAAAGCAGTTCTTATATCCATGGTGAGTACGACTGGATGATCACCTTCACCGCTCAAGATATTATCCAGGCAAAAAGGTTTTCTGATGCATTGATTTCGATGCACCCGGGAGTCATCGAAAAAATCCTGATTCTGGAAACCCTGATATTCATAAAAAAGCATTATATCATGAATCCAGAAAAAGATCGTCTGAGTGAATTCCTCTAATCGCCCTCTGAGCCAATCTCTGTTTCTCATTTCAAAAAGAACCGTTACTCCTGAGACCACGAGCAAAACTTTCTGAGTACATTTATCTTACAAGACGTATTGGTAACAAAAGTTATATTATTTAAAACAGAAATTATTCTTCGGAGCAAAGGTCTTAGTTTCCGCAAAATGATAGTTCATAAAGATAATGTATTCTTTTGCTGAATTTTTCAAAAAAAAGTTTTATAAGTGCGATACTGCATAGAAGATTCTTGGAAGAGAGGAGGAAAGGTGATTACGACCACCATGGTATCCAAAAAAGATATGACAAAAAGAAAATGTTGTGAATGTGGAAGGCATCTTGGCATCTTTGAAGGATACCGTCATCCAACCCGGGGAGCACACTACCTACTCTGTCGGAAGTGTTTTCAAACAATAGAGACCAGTGTCGAACGCTGGGGACGATTCGTGCTTTGGAACTCATTTAACCCAGATGCAGCAGACCCAACGTTCATTGATACCTTCCCCTTCTAAAAAGAAGATACACGAGAAACAGACACGCAACACAAACATCATAAACATTTTCCGTTGACCTTTTTCTAATAGGAAAAAATCCTGCTTTATTGGTTCACCTACCACTTACACCAGTAGCGATCTTTTGAGAAGAAGTTTTTTAAACAACACCAAGGTTCAAAGAAAGGATGCTACGTGTCTGTCTGCTCGATGGGTATGTGGATGAACCAACCTGCCTTGGTGTCCCCCCCTACATCAGCCCTTACCCCCGCTACATCGCGGGTGCCGTGTGGGATGCCCAACCTCAGGCGATGGTCTCGTACGTCACCATCGACCAGGTGCGAAACGACCCAGCGCTACTCGCAACGTTTTCAAAATCCGATGTTCTCGTCGTCATCGCAGGCATGTCGGTGCCTGGTCGCTATCTCTCCGGCTTCCCGGTCAGCCCCCAGGAACTTGTAAGGCTCCTCAGCCAGGTCTCACAACCAATGAAACTTCTCTGTGGTCCTGCAGCGCGGTACGGGTTCGGGGTATCCGGCGGAAGACACATGACCGGAACCGAGGTCGTACAAAACGTTTTTGACATCATCGCAAGTGGAGACCCAGAAATCGTTGTCTCTGAGTTGTTGAAAAACAATCTTCATAATGAACACCTTGATCCTACCCTGCGCAGACCCTCTCCCCACTTCATCCAGAAGTTCGCGGTGAGCGGCGCACGGATTGTCACCCAACATCCGTTTTTCCCGGATTTTCTCATCACCGAAATCGAGACGTACCGGGGCTGCTCCCGCAGCATCACCGGCGGGTGTTCCTTTTGTAGCGAACCAAGCAAAGGACCACCCAGCTTCCGGGCGGTGGGTGACATCTGCAGGGAGGTGGCAGCATTATACACCGCAGGGATCCGTCATTTCCGCATCGGAAATCAACCCTGCATTTTCTCATACATGGCAAAAGATGCGGGAGCAGAGGAGTTCCCCCGACCAAACCCCAAGGCACTCCACCAGTTATTCCAGGGCATCCGCACCGCTGCCCCTGATGCTCGGACCCTGCATATCGATAATGCGAACCCCGGGATCCTCACACGCTACCCCCAGGAATGCAAACTGATCGCCAAAAGCATCATCCAGTACCATACCGCAGGTGATGTCGCAGCCCTTGGGGTGGAAAGCGTCGATTCGGTCGTCATCAAAAAGAACAACCTCAAGGCAACCGCAGACGAAGTCTTTGATGCAATCACCCTATTGAACGAGGTTGGTTCCCAACGAGGAGCAAACGGGCTTCCGGAGCTGCTCCCCGGTCTGAACTTCGTCTTCGGACTGGATGGAGAAACAAAAAAGACCTTCGACCTTGATTATGAGTTCCTAAAGAAAATCTACGACAGCAAGCTGCTGCTCCGGCGCATCAACCTCAGACAAGTCATCCCCATCCCGGGTACCCGCATGGCGCAGATCGGGGAGAAAAACATCAGAAAACACAAAGCAGCGTTTCAGCGGTTCAAACGGCTCGTCCGCCACACCATCGAACGCCCCCTGCTTGAACGTCTGGTGCCCCCCGGAACAGTCCTGAAGGCAGTGTGCACGGAAACCTACGAAGGGAAGTTGACCTTCGGTCGACAACTGGGAAGCTATCCGCTGCTCATCGGCATCCCAGGAGTGTACCCCCTGCATCGGTTCTATGATGTGAAAACCGTTGCGTACGGGTACCGATCGCTCACCGCAGTACCCTTCCCCCTTGACGTCAATACCGTACCACGGGAGACGTTGGAAGCGATCCCGGGGGTGGGCAGGAAGCGAGCGATAAGGATATTAGCGAAACGACCGT
Source organism: Thermoplasmatota archaeon (assembly GCA_041650455.1). GTDB lineage: Archaea > Thermoplasmatota > E2 > DHVEG-1 > DHVEG-1 > SM1-50. The sequence continues at coordinate 3,578 of JBAZLE010000054.1, forward strand.
TTCATACCAAGAACGAGCTCATCGACGCCTTGGATGAACCAAGTGTTGCCCAAACCATCGCAGAATATCTGCAACTCCCTTAAAAAAAAACTCGAAGAAACGAGGAGGACTATGAAAAAAAACACTCTGCAGACACTCGAAAAAAAACTGGGATACACGTTTACAGACAAACAGCTCCTCACAACAGCTCTGACGCATAAGACCTACGCCTTCGAAGCCCCAACCCCCATGGAATACAACGACCGATTAGAGTTCCTCGGCGATAGCATCCTGAACGTCATCATCACCGAAAAACTCTATCACAGCAACCAGTATTTTTCCGAAGGGGAACTGACCAGGAGACGCGCGTTATGCGTCAACAACAACGTCCTTGCAGATGTCGCAGCACGACTCACCATCGGACCATACCTGCTGCTTGGGAAAGGGGAGGTGAAACAAGACGGGGCAAAGAACCGCACCAACCTTGCGAACGCCTTAGAGGCACTCATCGGTGCGATCTACCTGGATTCAGACCTTGACACCATCAGAGAGTTCATCTTCAAGAAAATCTATCCAAAAGAATTCAAATTTTAGCGAACCACCATCCGGATTCCATAAATCGTCTTTTTAGAAAAAAAGAAAAAATTAAGGGAAAGAGAAAACGTTTTTTTACCCAGCGAAGGTTCGAATGACAAACCCACCCACAAAGACCAATGACAGGGTCGCCAAATAAAACAACGTCTGATCCCAATTCTCTGTTAAGACGACTTTCATCTTCCCCTTTCTCCTACATCACCTTACGATGAAATATTGGATAAGTGCATTTATAGTTTTCTATCAAAAACGAACCAACGGACGAGCGTTTTACCAACTTTGCTTAGCACTCAGGATTCTTCTGTTTCATATGCCCATGGACTATGGAGATGAGTGGTGAAGGAAAAAAACAATACACACAAATCAGAATAATGACGAAAAAACTTCTCCTCACTATATTATATGTTGGCGGACAGACGTAGGAACATATCCTTTACAGGAGGGAAAACCTATGCTGGCAAAGGGATTGGAATCCCAGTTTACCGGCATCATGTTCATTGAATTATGATTTACTGCTGCTGGACAAAAAAAGAGCAACATTATAAATAATTAATCTTTTTTTAGTAATAGGAAAATTGATTATGGTAATTCCAAGGACACAATTTAAGACGATAGATGAATATATTGCATCGTTTCCTAAAAATGTTCAAGATGTTCTAAAACAACTCAGGAGAAAGATTAAAGAATCTGCTCCAATGGCTGAAGAAACAATAAATTATGGAATACCTACCTTCAAACTTAATGGCAACTTGGTGCATTTCGCAGCATTCAAAAATCATATAGGTTTTTATCCCACCCCATCAGCACTCCTTGCCTTCAAAAAAGAGTTGTCTCCTTACAAACAAGCAAAAGGATCTGTTCAATTCCCTATTGATACTCCTATTCCTTTTGATGTAATAAAAAAAATTGTAACGTATCGAGTAAAAGAAAATATAACAAAGAAATAACATACCTGTGAAATGAATGCAGGGGAAGGGATTTGAACGCCTGGAGCATTTGTATACAGTTTTCTTGGTATTAATAACCATCAAAAAAAATATATATTCCTAAAAACCTGCTCCTTTATATTATACGTTGGCGAACCTACAGTTTCTCCACATATTTCCAGTTTTTATAGGTGTTATTCCGGATGGTCGATGGGGGGAGGTTTTTCTCTTTGTCCTCAGAGGACAACACATCGATGATGATCCCTTCGATATCCCGGATGAGGATCCCGCTTTCATCCTCGTTATAATCCGTCGTATAGATAGTCCCCTCCCGATAAATGACCCCGGTTTCAGAGTTATACACCGGCTTACGCTCTAGCTGTAACTCCGTATCGAAATCCTTAATGTCCTCCAGCTGCTTGAATTGATACGCATCCTCCGCCATCCCGATCATGGTGCGCAATACCTGTATCTTCTTTGGGTCGTTCTCCGCATGGATCGCGTCCTGCAGGCCAGACACAATCGCAGGGATCTCCTGGGGTTTGGTCTCCTTCAGAATCCGTCCCCAGAACCAGTTATACAGCTTACTGCCTCTCGCGTTGATATGCTCAGGAGGCTTATCTGGGTACAGGATGATCCTCCCATTCAGCGTCCGATGGGTTTTCCGCCATTCGGTTCTGAGGGAATCAAGTTCTTTTTTCCGGATGCTTTGTTTGGTCATTTCACGTTATTATTATGCGTTTTAGGATATAAACATTATGGCGCAGCATCTTTTTTGGGAAAACACGGATGACGTATGAAAAACCATGATCATGGGTTGAATTTCTGTGTTATCAAATGATATCTATTTTTCCAGGACCAGCCCCTAAGATAGATTTAAATAGAGATTTAACATATTTTAACTTATTTTAAATTAGTAAGTATTATAAACCGGGAATGAGATATAAAATTGAAGATAACCATGAGCGAAAGAAGAAAATTACAAAAAATAAATCAATCAACTATGATTGAAAAATTAAGAAAATCACCAAAAATAAAGAAATTTTTAGGCAGGTTGAAATCTTCTACGGCAACAGTGTATGAATCAAACCTTGCAGTGTTTTTCGAGTATTTAGAAAAGAATAACCCCAAGTATAAAAATCCTGATTCCTACCTGATTGATATTCGCAATATCACTGATCTCAAAAAACGGAATAAAATCTGTGATTTTTACGTTACAGATATTCTCAAATTCATGGACTACCTGAATAAGGAGAAATATTCCCCTAAATCGAAACATAATAAACTTTCAACAATAAAAAAACTCTTTATCGTGAACTACATCGACCTACCCGCAGTTGATTGGGAGGATGCTTATAAAAAGTGTAAAGGGAATGCTAGAGTATCCTCAGATTATATCCCATCAACAGAAGAGATGCAACGGATACTCCAACACGGTACAGTAAAATCCCGTGCGTTATTCTTAATGATGCTGTCATCGGGTATGAGGGCTTCAGAGTGCTGTAACATCCGGATAAAGGATATCACCTTCGGCAGCCCTGAAAAGAACGAGGCATCCATCATACGAATACCCGTTGCTGATGTGGGCACTAAGAACGAGTGCAACAATGTGACTTTTATGACACCCGAGGCAACGAAGGCAGTGCAAGAGTGGATCAACGTAAGGGATGAATTCATCAAAACGAAATCCCGATACTCCGAGAAACACCCGGAAGGTGACCGGTTATTTCCCTTCAGAAGTCTCAATGCTCAGTTTATGTTTAACCTCATGTGCAAGAAAGCGGGCTTCAACACTAAGAAAACAACAACTGGACGAGATTTCCATAAACAAACAATCCACATGCACTGTTTACGGAAATACTTCGCATCCCATCTAAACGATGATAACTTATCCGAGGCATTGATGAACCACTCGGCGAACCTTATATCCACATACAAGAATGCCTATTCCGACAATCATGTCCTAGAGAATCTCAAAAATACTTATGAATCAAAGATGCAAACCCTTTTCATATACGAACTTCCCGTGAACGAACCAGAGATAAAGAAACAGTCCGATGAGATCGAAAAACTCCGAGAGCAACTGAAAAATCACCAACAGAACATCGAATCGCTCGTCCAGAATAAAGTGCAAGAAATCGTGAACCAAGTTTTAAACAATTATACGAAATAATCACCCTTCTTTTTTTCTCTTTGTTATTTTTTGATAGTATCTATATTACACTATTGGGCGGCACAGCAGATAAAACAACTGCAACAAGAACCAACCGATGAGGATCTCAAAGAACACTACAGGCAATCCCCGACGTCTGAGACGATTAGACTCTCGCCTAAAAAAAGCGCAGAATACAAGAAAGCACTAAAAATTTAATCTCTTCTATTTTTTTGATCCTCTGTTAAAACATTTTTATTATATAGCATTTCAAAGTCTGAATATCTGATACTCAAACGGTCTTTTAATAGTTGAAGGTATGTATCAATTAATCTGTTAATCAACTGGTCGGACGATTCATTCATGTGTCCTATGGCATCCATTCGTTTCCTTGTTTCTTCTGTCACGTAGATTACCTTCTTGTTTTCTTGCCACTCTTTTCGTGTTGTCATATTACATCATATATTGTAACAACTATTTAAAAATTAGCATAGGAAACTTTAAAAACCAACAAAGCATTACATCGTGTATGAGCAACCACACAAAGAATATACAAAACAATTTTGGAGGAATAAAATATGAATAAAAAAGAAAGTAGGAGTAAAGCATGGTGAAAGACAATTTTAACAAGATAAAATTCAACGAGAACTTGCACGAATTAAAGACTCACAGCGACCATTTAAAAAATCATGAAATACGTTTGCAGACACTAGAAGCGACCATCCCATCAATCAAACAGGAATTACAGAATGAATTCCAACACGCTCTTTCAATGGAGGTGAAGAATGCCACGAAAGATTTATCCAAGGATTTACGGACAAGAGTGCAAACCCAGATTATGGAGAAGGTGAATGAAGAAATCGGAAAGGTAGTGGAACAATTTGATTCGCTGAGGAATACGGTGTTTGTAGACCTTGAACAGAAGATAGCATCGTACAAAGGATTAGCAAAAGAGATTTTGCAAAACAGAAAGGAAAGAAATGCATTTGATATTTCGGACTCGACCTACATCTCCATGGCGATGATAGTAACAGGCACAGTATCACAGTGTCAGGAATTACAGGACGATGTGGAACCTGGTTATGGCGTAAGGAAGATTTTTGCTCAAACAACACAGTTCCCAAATAAATTTGAAGTGGATCTGAAAAAAATTGAAAGGGGGACAATTTAATGGCGAATGAAAAATACCTACAAACCAAGATACAAGAACTGTTTATGATAGTTGAACAACAGGGTATCGAATTAAACAGTGCCAAATTAAAACTTGCATCCTTGGAACGACAAAATGAATCGCTGATGGAAGAATTCAACAAAAGGTGCGATACATTTCTACAGGTGGTCAAAAAAGCAAACGAAGAAGCTTTTGTTACGCTTACTAAGGCATTTATGGAGAAATTGACCGAACACATAAACAAAAACTCACCTGATATTATCGCTGGAGTCAAAACTGTATTGCAGTCCTTCAGTGAAAGGATGGAAACACACGATCGTGAATTGGATGAACTCCGTAAACAATATAGCGAAATGATTGAGGCTTTATTGGAGAGGACCCGGGAGACTACATTCCTTCTCTTGGACAAGGATGTTTTTACAGAAGCAGACACGAAAGTCGTCCTTAACGCACACGCCAAATATGAAAAAACAATGATTAATAAGAAATTATCGGAACGAAGGAGGAAGACTGGGGATTGATATCCCCTTTCTTTTTTTGTTGAAACGAGAGGTATTTTATGGTAGGATACTCAAAACCACGAACCACACCGGGAAAACGATTAATACCCGTTCTGAACAATAATAAGTGATTGTAACAGGAGATGGGACATGTATACAGTAACACCCTTGTGTATAAAACAAAAAGAACGAGACTACATCGAATTCAGGAAAATCTCTATCGCAAAAGTATTCCACAGTGCGATGGACGACCTCATGGAACACGATACTGAGTATCAGAACCATTTGAAGGAAAAACAATCCAGTCCCTGAGCGGGATTATTGATGTTATGGAGGACAGGGATATGAGACCTGAAGATTATTTGGAAAAACACATTGATGTGATGAAGATTGATGGATTCCATGTGTATGGGATTCTCAAGAAGATAGAATCATACGGCATATGGGTTGAAAGCAACAGCGAGTTGGGTTTTTTAGCATTCAGCAATATACGGGAGATCAGACCGGACAGGAGATACAGGGGTGATCTCTGATGTCCGATGAATCCTATATTACTAGGTTTGAATCTAGTTTAAAGAAACACACCGATATTAACGATTTTTTCAGGAATGCGGGTGGGTATACAATCATAGCCCAAACATTAGGGCGATATTATATTCTTGATGACTACGAATTGCGACCGAACATGTATATCATGGTCTCAAGCCCACCGAGGATGGGGAGGCGCGGTGATTTATTCCATTATGTTGATATTGTAAAAAATTCATGTTTCGACCAATTCCATAATGCAGGTCTTAGCCCAGAAAATAGAGCAAAGAAGAACTTGGAAATAACTGCGCATTCTTTGGATGGTGGTTCACCGCAGGGACTGATTGATGATATTAACCAATTCAGAGACGGCACAAACGGTTCGGTCGCTATTCAATCTGAAGAATTCGGCAAACGGTTGGAAGGGATACTGAATAACGAAGGTTACATGAGCAGGATGGATTCGATATTGTGCAAGGCGTATAACGGTCAGTTCGATTATGAGAGCTTCTCTAACCGGCAAGGTGGAGCAAGAATATTGCACCCCGGGTATTATTTCAATATTTTTGGTGGTCTACAGAAAATAGGCAAGTATATCACAAATACGCACTTCTCAGATATAGGGCTGGGTAGGAGGTTCAATATACGTGCAGTGGATGGATTTTATCTCAGAGATAATACGATAAAACAACCGTTATTAGGCAGAAAAGTGAGTGATTTAATCGTCTCTTTGAATAAAATTGGTGGTGAAATCGGAGAACGAATGAAACAGGTAGACAAGGAATTCAACGATAACAACAAAAAATTGATTGTTCTTACTTACACCGATGAGGTTAGGGACTACGTGAATAGACTGGATGCAGAACTTGATAAAATGGCAAAAGAGAATGATACCAACCCTTATTATCTGTTTAAGCAAGGTGAGGCGGACCAGATACTTAAACACGCTATGAACCGGTGTATATCATACAAGAGAACAGAGATAATAATGGATGATATCAAAGAAGCAGAACGATTGACTGGTTGTGGCATGGAGGACTTAAAGGAAATCTTAGAATCGACCTTGTTACCTGAAATGGAAAAGAAACGAAAACAAAATCTATCAGCGATGGTACGATACTTCAAGCAGGGCAAAACACGGCGTGAAGTACAACAAAGCATGTATGCGTATGGAGTAACAAATAAAAAACCCGAAAGAGAATTCGATCACTTGATAGAAGAACTATTGGAACAGAAAAAAATTCAGTTGATTGATAAGGGAGGTGGTAAGTATAAAGTGTTATAATGTTATAAGATGTTATAAGGAACTTCTTATAACACCTTCTACAGATAAAAATAATGGATGTTATAATGTTATAAAGAATTTTATGAATATGTTAATTCTTGGAGTTGTACGTAGAGGGGGACGTGGGGATGTTCATACAGCTTCTTATAACGTTATAACAAACCGGTCGTCTCTCGAAGAAAATCATGTTATAAGTCCGTGTTATAACAAACTTATAACTTATAACATTTCGGCACCTGTATTCTACGGTTCAACTGATATCATACACTATTTTTTTGTGTCATCAGTGTGGTTATTGTTATCATTGAACAGAGATGTTTTAGGACCGGATACGGTCTCTCCCGGTATACAAACACCGGTACCTCTCCCTCTCCCGGTCTAGGAATTTCTTACTTCCTTCGGAAAGTATAGGTAAATCATGAAAATTGTGAATAATTTGATTGAAGAAGAGGTCACTGCATCATGAAATCGGCAATATACGTACGAGTATCAACTGAAGGACAATCATATGAACAACAAGTAGACCCGTGCATATCACTCTGTGAGAACAAGGGATGGGATTACGACATATACACCGAGGTCGCCTCTAGTGTATCATTCAGGGAAGTCTTTGAAGAGGTGAAACGAAGAGCACGTACAGGTGAGTATAAGACAATCGTTGTTTTCCGATTAGACCGTGCATGGCGCAACGTACGACAGTTTATCATGGATTTCGATGAATTGACAGGTCGGGGTGTATCAATCGTTTCGGTGATGGAAAACATTGATCCGACTACTACGATGGGTGAATTCGTTGCAAAGGTGTTTGTGGCACTCGCTGAGTTGGAACGGAAATTGATATCAGAGGCGACGAAACAACGACTAGAGGCGAAGAAACGGTTAATCGAAAAACAGGGATTTTATATCACAAAGGATGGGACGAAATCAACGGCACTAGGACGTCCGAAGGGTGCAAAAGATAAAATCAGAGGCGCACGTCCGAAAGGCGGATATTATCGGGGTTGGGAGAAAAGAAAACGGAGAAAAAATGTCGATAAAACACAACCGAACCGCACTTGAAGAAACACACCGGTATGAAATCACCATCCCTTTTTTCATAGGTTGTTTAATGTGAAGGTGATTCAAATATCTTGGATTGGATT
>JBAZLE010000055.1:0-11577 GCA_041650455.1 Thermoplasmatota archaeon
TTGCCTTCTGCTTCGTATTTTTTCATGATCGGGTCAGTCAGATCCTTTTCTTCTTTTTTTGTCATCTCGATGCCTTTTCTCCAGAGTTGATCTCGTTTGACGGTGAGCAGCACGGTGGCTGCTTGTTGACCACCCATGACGGAGATACGTGCATTTGGCCACATCCATAGCTGCCGGGGTCCGTAGGCTCGCCCACACATGCCGTAGTTTCCCGCGCCGAACGACCCGCCGATAATGACAGTGAATTTTGGTACTTGGGCGCAAGTGACTGCGGTGACCATTTTTGCTCCATCCTTTGCTATCCCACCTGCTTCATACTTCCTCCCAACCATGAAGCCGGTGATGTTCTGGAGAAACACAAGAGGGATTTTTCGTTGGCAGCAGAGTTCGATGAAATGGGATCCTTTCAATGCCGATTCTGAGAATAACACACCATTGTTCGCAAGAATCCCAACGGGGTAGCCCATGATACGGGCGAACCCGCAGACGAGAGTCGTGCCATATAATGCTTTGAACTCATGGAATCGTGATCCGTCAACGATACGAGCGATAATTTCTCGGACCTCGAAGGGTTTCCGAGGGTCTTTTGACAAAATCCCGTAAATCTCTTTGATGTCGTAGGCGGGTTCCTCAGGTTCTTTAATGTCAAGATACGTTTTTTCTGGTCGGTTCAAATTTTCAATGATGTTGCGACAGATGCGTATCGCGTCAGGATCATCAAGTGCATAATGGTCTGCTACTCCGCTTTCACGACAGTGAACGTCAGCGCCACCAAGTTCCTCAGCGGTGACCTCTTCACCGGTCGCTGCTTTCACCAGGGGGGGACCACCGAGAAAGATCGTCCCTGTTCCCTTCACAATGATGGTTTCATCAGACATCGCAGGGACATACGCGCCTCCCGCGGTGCACGACCCCATGACCGCAGCAATCTGTGGGATTTTCAGGGAGGACATCTTCGCCTGGTTATAGAAGATTCTTCCGAAATGCTCCCGGTCGGGGAATACCTCATCTTGCATGGGGAGGAACGCGCCACCAGAATCAACCAGGTAGATACAGGGGAGGTTGTTTTCCATGGCGATTTCTTGTGCTCGGAGGTGTTTTTTTACCGTAATTGGGTAATACGTGCCACCGGTGACGGTTGCGTCATTGGCGACGATGACGATTTCTCTTCCATGAACAATCCCGACGCCGGTGACGATTCCTGCAGCTGGTGCTTTGTTGTCGTACATGTCGTAGGCTGCAAGGGTGTTGAACTCCATGAAGGGCGTCTCAGGATCAAGCAAGGCATCGATACGCTCCCGGGCCAGCATTTTGTTCCGTGATTTATGCAGCCTGACTGCGTCATCACCGCCTCCTTTCATGGTTTTAGTGATTTTTTCCTTCATATCCTTTGCTAGCGTCTCGTAATGAGCAAAGTTCTCTTTGAATTCCTTGCTTGAAGTGTTAATCGTACTTTCAATGACTTCCATCGTTTTCCTCCTTTTTTTGTATCTCAGCGGTGAGCTGACCAATTTCGATTTGGTCTTTTTCTTTAAAATATGTCTTCTTCACCACCCCAGTATACGGGGCGCGGATGAGATACTCCATTTTCATCGCTTCGATAATCAGGAGCACATCATCTTTTTTCACGGGAGATCCTTCTTTGACTTTGCAGCTCACGACGGTTCCGGAGATGGGTGAATGCAGGTCCCCTTCTCGTTTCTCTGTTTTTTTCCGTCCGGTCAACTCGATGCGTTTGACTTTGAAGATGTTTCCGTCGATAAAGACAAATTTACTGTCCTCTCCTTGCGAGATGATGCTTTTGATGACCCGGTCACCGAGTTGTATGGACAACTGCCCGGGTTTCAGCTCCGTGGCGATCACGGTATATTCGTTATTATTATAAGTAATGTAGAATTGATTGTCCCGGCGTTCCACGGTGACGTTGTACACATGGTTGTTATGCTCGTAGTTGATGAACATCCTTACACCCCCATCCTCCAGCGTCCCACATGTTGCCAGGGGGAATGAGGATCTGCTTCTTTATATCGAACTACTTCCTGTCGTTGGGTATGTAAGGAGTCATACACCGCTAGTGCGATGAGGGCATCAAGAGGGAGTCCTTCTTTTGTCACCAGCCAATCATGGAAATACTCATCGATAAAATGTGTGGTGATGTTTCCGTTCCTGAACTCGGGATGATCCAGGACTTTTTTGAGAAACGAGATGTTGGTCGTCACACCTAGGACTACATAACGGGATAATGCCCAGAGCATCTTGTTGATGCTTTCCTCCCGGTTCTCGGTGTTCACCGTCAGTTTGGCAAGCATCGGGTCGTAATATGGGGTGACATGAAAGTTTGTCTCAACACCGGAATCGTTCCTGATGTTCGGTCCGTTCGGGAGATCGACCTTCTCAAGAGTCCCGATGCTGGGGAGAAACCCATTGGAGGGGTCTTCTGCGTAGATTCGGCATTCAAGAGCATGGCCTCGCTGGGTCAGGTCTTTCTGTTGTAAGGACAGCTCCATGCCACTCGCGATACGCAGCTGCCATTTCACCAGGTCAATACCGGTGGTCGCCTCAGTGATCGGATGTTCGACCTGCAGACGTGTGTTCATCTCCATGAAGTAGAAATTCTGGTGTCCATCGACCATGAATTCGATGGTACCCGCGTTGGTGTATCCGACGGTTTTCGCGGCGGCGACCGCAGCAGCCCCCATGGTCTTTCGCAATGCGGGGGTCATCGCTGGTGAGGGAGTCTCTTCGATGATTTTTTGATGGCGACGTTGTATGGAGCATTCCCGTTCAAACAAATGGATGATATGACCATGCTGGTCAGCGAGAACCTGAAATTCAATATGCCGGGGTTTGTCGATGTATTGTTCGAGCAGGACGGAATCATTCCCAAAAGCGGATTTTGCTTCACGTTTGGCACTCTCGATGGATTGCTCCAGTTCGGATTCCGCATGGACGATCCGCATCCCTTTCCCCCCACCACCCGCTGCCGCCTTCACTAACAGGGGGAACCCTATTTTTTTGCCTTCGGCAAGCAACGTGGAAAGATCCTGTTTTACTCCATGATACCCCGGGATGACCGGGACGTCTGCGCGGGCGATGGTCTTTTTCGCCTCGATTTTATCACCCATCAGCCGGATGACCTCCGGGGGTGGTCCTATGAAGGTGATGCCGGTATCGTTGCAGGCTTTCGCAAAATCCGGGTTTTCCGCAAGGAACCCATAACCTGGATGGATCGCTTCCGCATGGACTTTTGTCGCATTCTCAATGATCTTAGCGATATTCAGATAACTTTCCGACGGAGTGGGGTCCCCGAGGTTAACGGATTCATCAGCGATCTGAACATGGGGGGCGTTCTTATCAACCTCGGAATAGACAGCGACGGTTCTGACGCCCATCTCTTGACAGGCTTTGATGATGCGCACGGCGATTTCCCCACGATTCGCGATCAGAACTTTCTTAAACATGTCGATTTACCTCTTCCAGCAGGGTTTTCGTTTCTCAAGGAATGCGGTGATTCCTTCTTGCCCTTCCGGTGAAACCCGAAGCTCTGATATTTTTTCAACGGTGAAGTCTTTATATTCTTTTATGTTCATTTTCTGACGATGATAGATGAGGCCTTTGACTTCTTTAATGGCGGTGGGGCCAGAGGAGCGAACTTGTTCAACGCAGGAGGTGATGGTCTCATCAAGTCGCTCTGGGGGGACAACGAGATCGATTAATCCGATTCTCTGGGCGGTCAGCGTATCGAATCGTTCCCCAGTGATAAAGAGCCGGCGCATGGTTGCAGGCGTCATTCGTGATGCGACAAAGGTGGAGATGACCGCGGGGATGATACCGAGTTTTACTTCGCTGAACCCAAATTGGACCTCGGGGACGGCGATTGTGATGTCACAGACCGCAAGTAGTCCGATGCCGCCTCCGAAGGCAGCTCCGTTGATCCTTCCAACTACCGGTTTTGGACTGGAATGAATCGATTCGTACATCTCAAGCAGGAGACGACTGTCATTTTTGTTTTCCTCAACAGAGTAATTGACCATTTTTTTCATCCAGGTAAGGTCCGCTCCTGCACAAAATGATTTCCCCTTCCCGGTGAGGATGACTGCAGTGACCGAGTCGTCCGTGGAGAGGTGGCAAAAACAGTCGGTGAGTTCGTTCATGAGTGTTTCGTTCATCGCATTATGAACCTCAGGTCGATTCAATGCAATGGTGGTAACATCGTCTTTTTTGGTGATGACCAGGGTTTTATAGTTCATGCTGCGACCTCCCCTTGGTTTGCTATCGCTTTCATAAGTCTGTGATACATAAAGGTTTCCATAAAGTTATCGACAATCGCCGATGGCTTTTCTAGTTTCCCTTGAAGACAGGTTTACGTTTTTCCACAAATGCACTGACTCCTTCGGTAAAATCCTGGGTACCTGCGGACCATGCGGCGGTGTCGCTTTCCAACTCCAGATGTGAGATGAAGTCATTCTCCAGGCTTTGATGAATCAGCATCTTTGCTTTTCCGACCGCGAGGGGGGGCAGTGACCGGAACAACGAGACGAGTTCCTCAACTGCTGCATCGAGGTGTTCCGCCTCGACGACCCTATTGACAAGACCAAGGCGGTATCCGTCCTCCGCGGTGAACGTCTTGGACGTCAGGATGTATTCACATGCTCGTTGGTACCCCAGGGTTTTTGTCACAAATTGTGTCCCACAGCCTGGTGCAAGACCGATGCCGATGAACGCGGTGCTCATCTTTGCCTCTTTGACCGCGATGATCATATCACAGGCAAGGGCAAGGGAGAGTCCCGCACCAAACGCAGCACCGTTCACTGCCGCAATCACTGGTTTTTCCATGGTGCGTATCTCGATGACGCAGCGGTGGATCGCCCTGGTTAACTCCCGAAGGAACCGTGGTTTGTCCGCGGCTGCATACATTTCTTTGACATCACCACCGCCGCAGAATCCCTTCCCAGTCCCCTTCAGAACAACCAGGAAGACCTCAGGGTCTTTCGCAACATCCTGCAGCACCTCATAGAGCTCCTGACCAAGCTGCATGTCAAAGGAATTCAACCGATCCGGACGGTTCAAGGTGATTCGGGCTGTCTTTTCTTTTATGGTAATTTGAAGAGTTTCGTAGTTCATCATCTGGGAAGAAACATACAATAGCTTTTAAATGTTAAGAGAAGAAGACCTAAAATGCACAGAAAATCATTTTGATTTCTGATTCTGCATCCTTTTGAGAAGATCAACGATCTTAAACCAGATGACAGCGACAAAACCAACAAACGCAGCAAACAGACCATCACTGAACGAAACTGGGGAGAAATGGAATAAAACTTGAAGCGGTGGAATTACGATGATAAGGACAAGGCTCAGTAAAGCACCAATCAGAACAAACCAGAATGCTTTGTTCTTTGCATTCAATGTTTTTACCAAGCTGCGTGATCCTGAGAGATTTACCACAATCAATAAGAGGTTCGCGATTACCAAGGTAGAAAAGGAAAGCGTTCGAGCGGAATCCTCATTTGCAGGATTTTCCTGATAGAACCAAAGAAACACGAAAATCACCGCGATTAGGACACTGAGACCCTGAAGGAAACAGTATAAGAAATTTCTCCTCCCAAACAATCGTTCCTTCAGGCTTCGGGGTGGCCGATCCATGATGTTTTTCTCCTCAGGTTCTGCTTCGAAGACCGTCGAGCAAGCAGGATCGATAATTAATTCAAGGAATGCGATATGCGCAGGGAGGAGTACTAAGGGGAGTCCCATGAGCACTGGGATGAGTGCCATCCCCGCTATCGGTACATGGACTGAGAAAATATAACTAATCGATTTACGGAGATTGTCAAAAATTCGTCTCCCGAGTCGGACCGCTTGTACAATCGAGGAGAAATCATCGTTCAACAGGACAAGAGCAGAGGATTCACGAGCGACATCGGTTCCTCGTTCCCCCATCGCAATCCCAATATGAGATGATTTGAGCGCAGGGGCATCATTCACTCCATCTCCAGTCATAGCAACAATCTCACCGTTGGCTTTCAGGGCTTCGATGATTGCTAATTTCTGCTCCGGGACGACCCGAGGGAAGATATTCACAGTTTTTATCTTCTCCTGGAGCTCTTTTTGAGACATGTGAGCAAGTTCTGAACCAGTGATGAATAACTCAGGGTTTTTCAGACCGATTTGTCTACCGATATGCTGCGCAGTCCCTGGGTAATCCCCTGTAATCATAATCATCCTCATCCCGGCGGTGTAACAATCTTTCAATGAGGAAGCCACGGTCTCCCGAACAGGATCAACAAAACCGAGTAATCCAACGAACTTGAACTCAAAATCATGTTGTTTGTCTGGGAGAAAATCTTCAGCGAAGATGGATCGTGCGACACCTAAGACCCGCAGACCTTTTTCCGTCATCGTCTTCATTTGTGATAAAAGTTCAGTGGTTTGCTCATTCGTGAAATGGCAGAGGTCTGCGATCGCTTCCGGTGCCCCCTTTGCTGCGATAACATGCTTCCGTCGGTCCAGGGATTCCCAAACGTGCGACAAGGCTAGCAAATGTTTGGTAAGGGGATACTCCCGTATGAGCCTCCAATGTTCATGGATATGCTCTGTTTTCTGCAAGAATTTCTCCGTGGTGTTTTTGATTTCCTTCTCAATTGGGTCAAAAGGATCTTTTTGACTTGCTAAATACCCGTATTCTAAAAGATGATGAAAACATTCAGGTAAGGGTTGCTCTCCGTTTTTCTCCACATCATAGAACTGACCATCGCAAAACAAAGAACTAAGGATCATTTTATTCTGCGTCAGCGTCCCGGTCTTATCAACGCATAACACGGTCGCGGCACCAAGCATCTCTATGGATGCCGTGTTTCGTGTCAGAACCTGTCGCTTGGACATCCGCCAGGCACCCAGGCTCATAAAGATCATCAAAACGACGGGGAACTCTTCTGGGAGAATCGCCATGCTCAGACTTACTCCAGCAAGGAACCCAACCACCCAGTCGCCACGGGTGATTCCATACATCACTATAACAATAAGACACAGGAAGATGCCTGCGATAGCGAAATTTCTTACAAGAAGATTTGTTTCCTTTTTCAACAACGTTTCTTCAGCAGTGATTCTCTGCAAGGCTTTACCGATCTTTCCCATCTCAGTTTGACTACCGATCTGAAGGACTTTTGCGATCCCATGACCCTGAACCACCAGAGTCCCTGAGAATACAAATGGTAAGTCATCCCCACCGGGTTGAGTCAGAGAGGTGGTGCCATCCCATTCTGATTTCCGCACCGCCAAGGATTCCCCAGTAAGCAAGGATTCATCAACGGAGAGATTAGATGAAAAAAGAACAACGGCATCAGCAGGAACACGATCACCTTCTCGTAAGATAATATAATCGTCTCTCACAACCTCGCGACCAGGGATACGTTTCTGTACTCCATCTCTGATGACCAATGCCCGGGGGCTGGAAAGGTTCTTCAAGGCATCTAGAGCTCGTTCTGTTTTTCGTTGTTGGTAAAACGTAATACCAACCACGACAAAAACAAAAAAAAGCAACATCAACGCGTCTTGTTTCTCCCCAAGCAAGATATAGATAAAACCTGCCCCGAGCAAGAGCAAGAGCATCGGTTCAAGGAGGACATGAAGGAAAATGATGAAGATGTGCTGTTTTTTTTGTGAAGGGAGTTCGTTATATCCCTCTGTTTTAAGACGTTCTTGTGCTTCGTTCTCAGAAAGTCCTGTGATAGATTCTATATTTTTTCCTAAGATTCCATCATTCGGAATCTGTCCTGGTATTCTCATGATAGATAGGGCAAACAAAATCCCTCGATATAGGTCTTTTCATTTAAAGAAGGAAAAGTAAGGATGGTCTTTAGGAGGGGTATCCACCGATTTTCAAGGTAGGGTCTCCTAAGAGAATAAACTCCTCAAGGGTGAAATCATCATGAGGGCAATCAGTGATGTATCCGTTCTGCATCTGAGTAATCATCTCCCCGAGGTACTGGCTGGTGTCGTACGCAGAAAAGAACTCAAGGGACATTTTCCCAGCCCCGTCCTGCACCCCACCAAACGCGGTCCGTGTCGCCCCGATCGTTGCGATCGCCCCACCGTTCTCCTGTTTGAGAAACGCCCAGGCATAACAGGGTCGCCGCTGCGAGGTGTCAATCCGAAGGATCTTTGCGAAGAGATTGAACACGAAATACGCCCGGTAATCAAGAAGGTCTTGGAGGACATAATCGATCTTTGCAGTCAAACAGGCATCAAAAAAGATGATGGGAAGCTTATACCCATTCCGAAGGTCCTTAAGATAGGCGGTGTAGTAATATTTCATCTGCGTCCCCGTCGGTGTATAGGTGCCCATGCCGAATTCAAACCCATGACCAGAATAATCAAGGAACCCGGCACCCTGGGTAATCGTCCCTGAAATGGTCCGACGATTGAAATTCCCTTTCGAGGTCCAGATGATCTCCGGGGAGAACTGTACCATGATGTCCATGACCATCTCGTTGATTTCTTCTCCGTCGTTCCCCGGGGACCAGCGGAAGGTGTTCCCTCCGATGTAAATCATCGTATGAAACCAGTCGCTGCCATAGGTGTCGGTCTCATAATGGATGATTTTATCGACGACGATGGTGACCTCCTCAAGGGAGTCACAGGCGAGTCGACCGAGATGCACATCAGGATAATGATCAACCTGGTCACTGGACTCACCAAATTTCCCATTGTTGTTGGTATCCCAGCTAGAAAAGCTCCCCGTGGCATCATAGATGTCAGAGTAGTACAAATCCGTAATCACCTGCTCATCCCAGTCCCAGAACGTCACGTAACTCCGTCGCATCGGAAGCTTCTCAAACCCACCCACCAGCAACACGGAGGTGATCGCATGGGTCTCGATCTCGTCTTTAATCGTGTATTTAATTTGCTCCTCAAGATCCCGTCCCGTTGCATGAGCCGCGATCCACTCGGTGGTCACAAGCGACGTCGGAATGGCATACTGTATCTTATGGTCAATGAGCGGTTGGAGCGCCTCTGAGAACTCCTCCGGGGCAATGACCAGCAGCTTCACTTCTGTTGAAACAGGTGCAGACGGCGCCATTGGTGGTTCATAGGTCACCGTGATCTGAACCTCTGGTGTGAACAGGAGACGCTGGTGGCAAGGTTGATAGAGCACAGGATAATACCAGATGGAGAGAAGGGTCATACGAGTATTTCCATCTAACCCAGTGCCAAGCTGATACCCCAAGCGAGACAACGGATACGTGCCCTCCCCCAAATACACCGCGTCATTTTTCACGAGTTTTTGAGAAAAAGAACTCATCGAATCACCAGATACCGGTGTCGGTGGAGTCGCAGGAAGGATCTCCTTGGTGAGCAGTATCATCTGTTCAGAAGCAGCAAGATAGGAAACGTCGTGAATGACGGTCCCAAAAGGAAAAGAAAACAACTTCGTATACATCGGCAACACGGGATTTCCCGGTGAGGACCAAGAGGCGGTTGCCTCTTTTAAGTCAACAGAGAGATACGGATCTTGATCAACGAGCACGGGCTCTGAAAACAAGATGCTCTCTTGAAGCGATGATTGTTTCCCTTGTGAACCGACCGAGACAGCTGCTCCAAAACCACTTCCTATGAGCACTCCTACTAGGAGAATTGGTAGTATTTTCTTCATATTTTTCCCCCTATTCTATTCGTATGTCACTCTTATAGAGGTAAGGGTATTTAAATTTTCTTTCACCAAAATATGGACAAAGACCAAACAACGACACGAAATATTATATAAATCAAACCTTATGTCCGAGCAGATACGTCCCATGGAAGAAAACACCTACGACTATATCGCAGTCGAACAGAAATGGCAGCATCACTGGTTCCAGGAAAACATCAACACAGCAAGAAAAGAAAAACAAAAAAAGTTCTTCCTTCATTTTGCATACCCCGGGGTGTCTGGGTACCTCCACGTCGGTCACATGCGCGGATTTACGTACTGCGATGTCATCGCCAGGTACAAGCGGATGACCGGCTATGATGTGTTGTTCCCCGCTGGGTTTCACGCATCCGGGATTCCCTCCGTTGGTTTTGCAAAAAAAGTAGAACGACGAGATGAAGATACACTCAAGCTACTACAACAGAACGGATGTTCCGACGCCTGCATCAAAAAACTCACCGACCCTCTCGAAGTCGTCACCTACTTCAGCACCGTCTACATCGAGGAGTACTGGAAACGGTTTGGGTTTTTCATCGACTACACCAGAGTCATGAACACTATCTCAGATGGATACAAGAAATTCATCCAATGGCAGTTCCATCAGCTTCATCAGAAAAACCTCCTCATCCAGAAACCCCATTACGCGCCCTACTGTCCCAACTGCGGACCGGTCGCAGTCGACAAATCAGAAACTGACGTCTCCCAAGGAGGAAACGCAGAGATCCTTGATTTCACGGTCCTGAAATTCACCCTCAAAGACGGGACGATTCTCCCTGCAGCAACCCTCCGACCAGAGACCATCTTTGGGGTCACCAACATGTGGGTCAATCCCACAGTTGAGTACCAGTATGTGAAGGTAAATAATGAGACATGGATCTGCTCCGAGGAATGCATAAAAAAACTCTCCTTCCAATACGACGCCGTCCACCCCTTGAAGCGCACCATCAGGGGAACAGAGCTCATCGGAAAAACCTGCATCGTCCCCGAGGTCAACCGGGAAGTACCGATCCTTGCCGGCACGTTCGCAGACCCCACCGTCGCAACCGGTATTGTCATGTCCGTCCCCGCGCATGCCCCCTATGATTGGATCGCGCTCGTCGAATCAAAAGCACCCATAGACGCCATCAAAATCATCGACGTCAAAGGATTTGGCACCAACCCCGCAAAAGAAGCCTGTGACCAACTCGGGATCACAAGCCAAACAGAAACAGACAAACTCAACGAAGCAACCGACCTTGTCTACAAAAAAGAATTCCACACCGGGGTACTTAACGAGAAATGCGGTCCGTACGCAGGGGTGAAAATCTCTGAGATAAAAGACACCGTGAAAAACGACCTGATCCAGAAGAACCTTGCCACCACCATGAAAGAATTCTCAGAACTGGTCCTGTGCCGCTGCAAAGAAAAAGTCATGATCAAACAGATCCCGGACCAATGGTTCATCAAATACAGTGACGCACAGCTCACCCAGGAATCAAAAGACTACGCTGCGACCATGAACATCTACCCAGCGGAATACAAAGACGAACTCCCGAAAATCCTTGACTGGTTCGGGGACCGCGCTGCGATCAGGAGAGGCTCCTGGCTTGGGACCGAGTTCCCCTACAAAAAAGACTGGATCATCGAACCAATCTCTGATTCCACCCTCTACCCAGCGTATTATATTGTTTCTCCCTATGTGAATCAAAAAAAGATCAGTGTGCAAGAGATGACCGATGAGTTCTTCACCTACGTATTCCTGGGAATCGGCTCCCCGAAACACGAGACCTGGAAGACGATCAGGGAAGATTTTGAGTACTGGTACCCGGTGGACATTAACCTGGGGGGAAAAGAGCATAAGACCGTCCATTTCCCCGTCTACATCATGAACCATGTCGCACTGCTTCCAGAAC
>JBAZLE010000056.1:0-11442 GCA_041650455.1 Thermoplasmatota archaeon
GCTCGAGCAATCGCGGTAAAACCAGAAGTTGTTCTGTGTGATGAACCAACCTCCGCGTTAGATCCGCTCGCGGCCAAACAGATAGAAAATCTGTTGTTAAAACTAAAAAAGGAGTATACCGTCATCCTTGTGACCCATACCCTTCGTCAGGCGAAACGTGTCGCTGATTATATCATCTTTCTGTATTTTGGTGAAGTCATTGAACAAGGCCCTGCAGCTGAGTTTTTTAACAATCCTAAAAATGCTGAGACAAAAGCATATCTCAGCGGTGAAATCAGTTAAATATAGAATAGAAGAATGATAATATCAGGTGAATCAAAAGGAATGAGGCATCATGAAAGTTGACCTGGAGAACGTCAAATGCATCAGAGAAACGGCAATCACGATACGTGGATCACGCAGACGCATCACGGTTCCTTCTGAAGTTACCGAACTTTTCAACTTAAAAGATGGAGATCGACTCAAATGGGTCGTGCTTAAGAACCACACGATCTTCCTGACGAAAGTAAAATAAAAATAAAGTCGATTTTTCTCTTTTATCTTGCATCGACTTCATGTGCGTAGGGCTGTTTTGGGGTAATACCACTTGCTATTCCCGCAGCAATCGCTATCTTGATCGTGTCACCAATGACAAACGGGAAAAGACCCATGAGCAACAGGCTCCAAAGGTCGACGGATGCACCGTTTAATGCGAACCAGCCAAACAACTGTAACAAGCCAAGCCCAAAGACGATACCGAAATTGGCGCACAACATCAAGGCAAACATCGACCAAAATCTCCGTGAGCGGACATACTTATCGACGCAAAATCCAAGGAAGAACGCAGCAAGAACAAACCCTATAAGGTATCCGCCGGTCGGTCCAGCAAGATACGCAATTCCTCCGTTCATCCCAGCAAACCAGGGGACGCCAGCCATGCCCACACCAAGGTAGATACTCTGGCTAATCCCGCCCCACGATTTTCCCAGCACCACGGCACTGAGGACCACCGCAAAGGTTTGTGCGGTAAGCGGAACAGGGGAACCTGGTAAATAAAACCGGATTTGAGCTAATAATCCTGTTAAACAAGCAAAACTCACAGCAAGGATCACTTTATTATACAGTTCAAGCTGGTAGCGCCATTTGAAAAACGCGTAGCGAGCATGTTTGTATTTATTCACATACAGGTTTAGTTCCATGTACATCAACCTCTTTAAGGAAGAAATTCAAGAGGTGTAACAGATACTGCTAAAAGAAGTTTTTGCCTCTTTTCATCGCCTTTTTCAAAGAGTTCAAGGCTCTGAGCGGAAAGAAACCTCCTCCCCCGATTTCTTTCTTCCATTGGTCCTGCATCTCCTTCAATCTTTAAGAGAAACATAATTAAAGAAATCCTACTATACGACTGTCCATGTTTCAGGTGCCACGAGGAACCAGAGATTTCACTCCAGATGAAATGCAAAAACGTCGTTATCTAGAACAGAACATGGCTGCGACATTTACCACATTTGGCTACGGGGAAATCCAGACGCCAACCTTCGAAAGCATGGAACTCTTCACTGCGAAATCTGGGGATTCCATCATCAACGAACTCTACGCGTTCACCGATAAGGGGGGACGGGCATTGGCGTTACGACCAGAACTCACCGCTCCGGTTATCCGATGTTACGTCGAACGATTACAAATGGAGCCAAAACCACTCAAGTTATTCTATTTTGGGAACTGTTACCGCTATGACCGACCACAGAAAGGCAGATACCGGGAGTTTCAACAAGCAGGGTGCGAAATCATTGGAACAGATACCTGCGAAGCAACCGCTGAACTCCTCTCCCTTGCCTATACCTTGCTGAAAAACACAGGATTGAAACACATTCGACTCAACATTGGTAATCTCACCATCATCAATGCTATTTTCAAAAAATTACATCTCCTCAAAGATGATCAAAAACTACTCCTCCCCTTCATCGACAAATCGCAATTTGATGATGTAAAGATTGCGCTCAGGGATTGCAACGTCTCAGAACAGATGACAGGCGAGGTCATTGAGGTGTTACAAACATCAGATATCAACACCATCCGCTCCTTCATCGCTGACGATCCCGATGCGATCACTGAGTTAACGACCATGGAAACGGTACTTGATCTGTTAAAAAACGCTTTTCACATCACTGAATACGAAATAAAATTAAGTATCGTACGAGGTCTTGACTATTACAAGGGGATCGTCTTTGAAATTGATGCACCGATCCTTGGAGCAGAAAAACAGCTCTGCGGAGGAGGCTCCTATGAGTTAGTCTCTCTGTTCGGTGGCTCCAACGTCCCCACCTCAGGTTTTGCCATCGGTTTTGACCGCACCATCCTTGCGCTTGAAGAAGAAGGATTCATCTTCCCCACCCCGAAACTCGAGGTATTCATCATCCCTGTCAATCATACCATGAATACGACTGCCATCCAGATTGCCCAAGAGTTACGGAGCCATGGAATCTCAGCTGATTTTGATCAGCTCAGACGAGGCATCGGAAAATCCTTAAAATACGCGGATGCCAAACACGCTGAAAAGGTCATCATCATAGGACCGAAAGAACTGGAGAACAAAACAGTAACAGTTCGAGACATGAAAACAGGTGACCAACAAATAGTCGCGTTACCGGACATTTACACAAAATTAAAAAAAATCTAACTGGCGAAAGATAGTGCATGAAAAAAAAAGTGTTCATCATCGATACCTCGGCGATTCTCTCGGGAAAACCCATTACGATTCACGATGCAGCACTGGTCACACCACCTGGAGTTTCTAATGAGTTGAACCCAGGTGGCCGAGATTTCCGCATGTTTGAAATCCTCAAAGAAACGGGGTTGACGGTTCAAGCACCTTCGAAAGAAGCGATACAATCTGTCCTAACAACAGCTCAGGAAACCGGTGATGATCGGAGACTTTCAAAAGCGGATATTGAAATTGTGGCCTTAGCGCTTGATATCAATAAAAAACATGACCATGAAGCAATCATTCTGAGTGATGATTATTCAATTCAGAATGTCGCTTCTACCCTAGGTCTTCAGTTTCAAGGATTCTTACAAAAAGAAATAACAAAAAAGTTTAAATGGGTCTCTCGTTGTCCAGGGTGCGGAAAACAATTCAGTGAAATAAAAAAAATCTGTCCTATCTGTGGAACCACGACGAAAAACTCTTGGTCGCAGAAAAAACATCTTTGATTGCGTGAGTACATGAACCTAAAAGAAATGTTTATGAAATTTTGGAAAAGCGAGGATAATAAAATTTCAATAATCCGCGATGTTCTTGTTGCTCTTTTTGCTGTCTTTATTATTCTCATGATATTATGGGGATATACCGGGCAGTGGTTCGCTGCACCAATGGTAGCAATTGAATCTGGCAGCATGGAACATCCTAATCCCCCATTTGGTCGATTAGGAACTATCGATGCAGGTGATATGGTCCTTGTTCAGAAAGTGACGAAGCGAAGTGATATTGTCCCCCATGGTGGTTCGGTCATGGGTGCACAAGCAGAGAATGGTTGGCAGACCTACGGTGATTACGGTGATGTCATTATCTATAAACCCCTGGGACGTACTGATGTGTCGCAGATTATTCATCGATCGATGTGCTGGGTTGATGTCTATCGCATGAACGGGGTAACCACCTACACCATCGCTGATTATGGTATCTATAATGAAACTAGTCTCAGTATTGCTCCGTTAGGACTGTATAATCGGGACCCGGGATGGACCCATTCAGGTTTTCTTACGAAAGGGGATAATAATGAGATTATTGATCAGATTACCGATATCTGCCCTGAGCCTGTTCAACTGGATTGGATATCTGGGAAAGCCCGACTCGAGATACCTTGGCTTGGAGCCATTAATCTTTTTTTTGAGGATATCCTTCATGGAAAAAATACGATTAGCAATGTTCATCAGGATAGTTTAATTTGTCTTGGTATTGTGATTGCAGTCCTTGTTTCCATACCAGTGCTTCTTGATGTCTATGAGTATATGAAAAAACGCAAAAAAACACCCTAAATAGAGACAATAATCTTCTAAAAATGGTCGATGGAGTCAAACACTTGCCATTCAACAAATTCTCCACATTCAGCTATTATTCTTTGAGCTGTTTTTTTCTTTAATCCGGTTTTCAATAAATCTTTAACGGTTGCTTGGCGTAACTTCTCAACAGAGCTATATCCATAATGATCTAAAACATTCGCGGTCTCCTGATCAATGCTGTCAAAAGCAACAAATGGGTCGTTCCGCTCTAGTTGATTGTTTGTTAGTTTTTCCTTCATGATTTCTTCTTGCATATGCAGGTTCATTTTTTTTCTTGCGTTATCTTCTTCTTTCATTTTGTATTTCTGTTCTACTTTTTCATTTTTTCTTTGTTCTTTTTTCATCTTACGTTCCAGTGCTCTGGTTTTCCGTAGGTCTTTTTCTTCGGCTGCGATTCGAACCAAATCCATTGTTTGTTTCTGTTGTTCTGCTTGTTTCTGTTCATCGATTACTTCCGTATCGTTTCCTTTTCCGAAGGACAGCATGCTTATCTGTCGTCTCTCTTTTTTCTGATCAAAATCTTTTAGTTTTTTTTCGTTCTTTTCCTTTTTCTTTTGTTCCACTTCCTCTATAGCAGACGCTCGCTCTTTTCTCCTCTGTTCCTCTTTTAATCGTCTCTTTTCGTCCCGCTCTTTTGCTGCCGCTTCTCGTTTTGAGAACGTCTCTTCTTCGTTTTTCCCTTGCCACATTTCTTTGTTTTCCTTGCTGAATCCAAAGAGATGGCTGCGTTGTTTTTCCTCTATCTTTCTTTGTTTCTTTTCCTCTTTTTCTTTCTTTTTTACTTCTAATCGTTCTTGTTGTGCTTGTTTCTTCTGTTCTCGTTCAAGTTGTTTCTGCTGTCGTTTTTTCTCCTTTAACAACTGTTTTTGTGTCTCTGGTGATGTTGGTTCCTCTGTCTGTAAGGAATCCTGGTGGTCTGGTTCTCTTTCGGGGTCCTCTTGAAATGATTCCCAGGGAACACCATCGGTTTGTTCTTCAGCAGGTTTCTTTTTCTCAAATAAAGGTAAGACAAACGTCTTTTTTTCTTTTTTAGCGAAGATACTTCTCTGTTCTTCTTTTTCCGTTTTCTGTTGTTCGCTGAGGCCGAATCGTGACTTCTCTTCGATTTCTGTGAGAGGACGTTGTTCTTCCAATGTTTGTTCTTCTTCATGGGTGGTCGGTTGTCTCTGCTGTAAAGCATTTTGTGGCTGTGCTTCTTCTGTTTCTAGTTGTACTTTTGGTTTTTGACCTTTCACGAGTCGTTTCGCTTCTTTTTCTTTTTTCATCAACTGGATTTGTTCTACCCGTAATTTTTCTTCACGTTCTTTTAAAAGATGTCGTTCCTCTTGCTCTTGTTGTTTTGCCTCAACAGCTGCTTTTCTCTTCTCCAACTCCTCTTGTTTCTTTTTTTGTCGCTGCTGACTTTGGAACTCTATCCACTCTAATTTTAATTTCGTATCATGTTCTTTTGCGAGTCGTTTCGTTTCTCGTTTTTTTTCTTTTAGTTCGAGTTTTACTTGCTTTTCTTCTCTCTTTTTTTGTTTGCGTTGTTCCTTTTCTTTTTGTTGTCTCTCTATTATCTCTAGTCGTGATTTTTTTTCTTGTTCTTTTAACAAGCGTTGCTCTTCCCGCTCTTGTTCCTCTGCTTGGGCGAATGCTTGTCTCAGTTCCCAATTTTTTCTTTGTTGTTCTTCCTGTTTTTTTTGATGGGATTTCAACGTCTCTATTTTTAATCTCTTTTTCTGTTCCTTTGCGAGGTGTTTTGCTTCTCGTTCTTTTAGTTTTTCGTGCTGTTTTTCTTTGATCTTTTTTTGTTTGTAACTGTCAAGTTCCTTGTTTTGCATCTCAAATCGCATTGGTTCCTTTCTCTCTTCGGCCAATGGTTGGAATTCACCGGGTTCGAAGGACGGACTTTGGCGTTCTTCTTCTTGGAACGATATCGGTGAGCTTGTCTCTTCATCGTTCATGTCTTGAGATCGCTGGTAAAACGCTTTTGGCTTCTTCCATTTCATCCTCCTGGATGTTTCTGGGAAGAGAGCGCCTTCAGGTACTGGTTGGAACTCAGGAAGATGTTCTTGTATTTCTTTTCGTACCGGTGTCCCGGGGAATGGTGCGAGATGATCCTCTGATTCTTTCAGGGATGTTCCAGCACGTATTTCTGTAAATTCCTGCATCGGGACTTCAACCTTCTCAATTTCAAACAGAGGTTCCTGAGCAAAAACATCTTCTTGGATAGGGATAAATTTGATAGCAGCAGGTTCTTCCTCTTTTATTATTTTACGTGGCCCAAGGTCGATTTGGATAACTTTTTCCTCTTTTTTTTTGGTTTCTTGCTTGTTACGGACAACGACTTGGGGTGTGAGGTTCTCTGAAGTCGTATGAGGTTTTTCAAAGGGGGTGACTTGCTTCTGGTTTTTTAATGATTCATTCGCTAAGTGTTTTCTTATGAGTTGAAGTTGTTCTTCCTTAGTTAGAGAGGTTGTTTTCCGTTTTTGTACCGAAGCGCTATCAATTAATTCATGTATTTTTTCAATGTCTTTCCCTCGTGTTTTCCGCTCTCTCACCATCGTGCTTGAAAAGTGTTGTCCCGTATTAATAAATTTTCCTCCATCGGACTGAAAAGGGAACGAGAGACATACCCTGATGTATCTCTTGAATGGTGAAGAAACATAAGGAGATAATGCATATCAGTTTGATATTCTCTGTAGGTTTCCTGAAAAATCATTATCTGTCCTTGTTCCACTACACGGTGGTTCCTTTGGTCGCATAGGGGAGCGGGTCTTTGATGTTTGCCTCTTGAAACCCTTTGAGGCGGAGCAGGCAAGAGTCGCAGCGACCGCATGCTTTGTTTTCTCCGCGATAACATGACCAGGTTTTTGAAAAAGGGACCGTCAGTGAGATTCCTGTTTTGATGATTTGAGCTTTCGTGAGATGCAGCAGGGGTGCCTTGATATGCACAGGTTTCCCTTCGACCCCTTGTCGTGTCGCTAGAGTGGCGAGTTGCTGGAACTTTCGGATGTACTCTGGTCTGCAATCCGGATATGATGAATAATCGACGGCGTTGACGCCCAGAAAAATCGCCTCAGCGTCTATGGTTTCTGCGTACGCAAGTGCAAAGGAAAGAAAAATCGTATTTCGCGCTGGAACATAGGTTGAGGGAATCGTTTTCCCGATATCCTTCAGATGATGAGTTTTTATCGTTTCAGTTGAGTTTTTCAGAAGGGAAGATCCCCCGAATTTTTGAAGATCAACTGTAAGAATGATGTGGTGTTTCGCTCCGACTGCTTTTGTTATTTTTTTTGCACAGGACAGTTCTTTTGCATGACGTTGACCATAACGAAACGTTAATGCGTAAATGTCGTATCCTTGTTTTTTTGCGATAAACGCGGTTACCGCAGAATCAAGACCACCAGAAATCAAACATACTGCTTTTTTGGTCATAACTCATCGGTTCCACAGGGGTGACATCATACGAAGCCGTTCAACAACCTGCGGAAGTATCTTTGAAACAGAGGTTATCTCTTCTTTGGTGCTTTCTCGTCCGAGGGTGATTCGCAATGATCCATGCGCCTGAACTGGGTCTAAACCGATGGCAAGCAACACGTGAGACGCTTGGAGTTTCTGAGATGAGCACGCTGAACCGGTCGAGGTCGCAATCCCCTGCTCGTCTAACCCGAGGAGGAGAGATTCTCCCTCGATTCCTGTGAAACGGAAATGAGCGTTGTTCACCAAGCGTTTCTCTGGATGACCATTGAGGTAGCTTTCTTCAATCTGCAAGGTGTTTTTTATGAGGAAATCCCGTAATGTTCTCATCCTGTTAATATCCTGTGTCATACGTTTTTTTGCTAGTTCACAGGCTTTCCCTAAGCCGACGATACCAGGGGTGTTGAGGGTGCTGCTTCGCATCCCTTTTTCATGTCCCCCACCATGGATGATCGG
Organism: Thermoplasmatota archaeon; assembly: GCA_041650455.1. GTDB lineage: Archaea > Thermoplasmatota > E2 > DHVEG-1 > DHVEG-1 > SM1-50. The sequence goes on from JBAZLE010000056.1 coordinate 7,957, forward strand.
TTGAATCTTAATCCCATTGCGAAGATAGAGAGCTCCGATTCCTTTGGGCCCGTAGATCTTATGCGATGATAATGCGAGCAGATCGATGTGTTGTTTTTTGACGTCAACCGGAACCTTGGTGACCGCTTGTACCGCATCGGTATGGAAAGCGATATTGTGCTCCTGAGCTATCTTCCCGATTTCCTCGATTGGTTGAATAGTACCAATTTCATTGTTTGCAAACATGAACGAGAGCAGGAAGGTGTTTTTTGAAAGCGAATTACGAAGTGCCTCAAGGTCAACAATGCCTTGGTTATCCACTGGGACGTATTTGACCTGGAATCCTTGTGTTTCCAGATGTCGACAGACCTCAAGGACCCCAGGATGTTCAATCGTCGACGTGATGATATGTGGTCCTTTCAACGTTCGTTTCTCTTTGTTTAAATACGCGAGGCCTTTTATCGCAAGGTTGTCCGATTCAGTCCCTCCCGCAGTAAAGATGATTTCATCATCACGAGCCCCAAGGAGATCACCAACCTGGGCTCGTGCGTCGTCCACTGCTTCTCGAGCCTCCCGTCCGAATGCATGAATCGACGACGGATTCCCAAACGATTCTGAGAAGTAGGGAAGCATCGCTTGTAGTACTTCCTCATCAACTTTCGTTGTGGATGCATGATCTAGGAAAATACGTTTCATCATCTGTCACCTTACCTCAGTTCAATCATGCGTTGTAACGGGATTCTTGCGTTTCTCATGATTGATTTTGATAGTTGGATCTTGGGTTCCAGAGTCTCCAGACTTTTTAATACTTTTTCCAAGGTGGTTTTTTTCATGTTCGGACATACCGCAGAGGGAATCGGGTAGAACTTCTTCCCAGGGTTTTCCTTTTCCAGTCGATAACACAACCCTTTTTCCGTTCCAATGATGAATTCCTTTTTTGGTGATGTCTTTACGTGCTCCACCATGCCATTTGTTGAGAACGCGAAATCCGCTAGCTCGATGATTTCCGGTTGACATTCCGGGTGAACAAGAAACTCTGCCACAGGGTGTTTCTGTTTCAACAAGAGAACGTCTTCTTTTTTGATATCGTGATGGGTGCGACAGACCCCTGGCCAGAGGATCATTTCTTTTTCTGGGATCTGCTTTTGGATATACAATCCTAGATTGCGATCAGGGACAAAAATGATTTTTTTTGCAGTCCTACTTTTGACGATTTTCACCCCATTTGCTGAGGTACAGCAGATATCGGCGAGTGCTTTTACGTCTGCGGTGGTGTTGATGTATGCGACGACATCAGCATCAGGATGTTCCTTTATCAGCCATCGAAGGCTTTCTGCATCGACCATGGCAGCCATCGGGCAGCTCGCGGTTCTATCAGGAAGGATGACGATTTTTTTAGGATTTAATAATTTGGCGGACTCTGCCATGAAATCCACACCGCAGAAGACAATGACGTTCGCAGTGGTCTTTGTCGCCGTCAAGGATAAATCCAGGGAATCCCCCACAAAATCTGCGATGTCTTGGATTTCAGGGTTCTGGTAATTATGTGCCAGGATTACCGCGTTGTGTTTTTTCTTTAGTTGTTTAATCTGTTGTTGTATGGATTTCCGCATAGGGATATAACTCGCGATTTTTGACCAGAATACCGCTCTGGGGCATAAAGCTTCCTCTTCTCCATATTTTTATTCAACAAAGGAAAATCTATTTATCCTTGATGTTGTTTTCCTTGTTGTAGGAGATGGATCATCGATGGATGTCGTAGCATTTGTTATTGGGTTAATCGTCGGTATCATTGGCATAGGCATCGCCATTGAGATAGGGATGCGCCGCGTCAATAGAGGGCAACCAGCGACCAGACCGACCCATAAGTGGAGTATCGAGGAGATTGCCAACCCTCGCATCATCGCGGAAAATATGGGGGCAATCGAACTGCCGAAAAACGCAAAAATCGTGGTGAACGAATACGAAGATGCCGTGGCCTTAAAAGGGATGGATGTAAAACAACATTCCGGTATCCGCGGAAATTTCATCCTTGGTGATGACCGAGCATTGATTCTTTCCGGTCCGATCAAACCGGAGGAGTTAGGGATCTGGACTGTCGAGAAGGAGATGCTTGAGAAACTGAATCGGTATTTTAACGAGAGCTGGGAGAAAGCCTCACCCTTAGAAGACGACGAGCACGACGATGAGCATTCTCATTAAGAATTCAACGATCCTCACCCAGAACGCTTCTCGACGACAGTTCCATGGTGATGTCTATATTGACAATCATGTGATTGTTGAATGCTCAGAACAACCTCTTTCTCTCGAAGCAGAATACAAGATAGATGGAACAAACAAGCTGGTTCTTCCTGGTTTAATGAATACCCATACCCATATCCCCATGACCTTGTTTCGCGGTTACGGGGACGATATGGTCCTGGGAGACTGGCTGACGCAGAGGATCTGGCCAGTTGAGGCAAAACTCGATAAAAACGCTGTCGAGATTGGTACAACCCTTGGTCTTCTTGAGATGATCTCCTCAGGGACGACCTCCTACCTTGACATGTATTTTTTTGAGGAAACCATCGCCACAGTCACCGAAAAAGTTGGGATGCGCGGGTTCCTTGGGTTTGCACTGATTGATTTTGATACCCCCGAATTCGAAGCAACAGAACTTTTTTCTCAATGTGAACAGTTCATTCGACGGTGGAAGAACAATCCCTTGATTTCCCCAATTGTTGCACCGCATAGCACATATTCCTGTAAATCCGAGACCCTTCAGAAAGCCCATGAGATTGCGACTCGATACCAAGTCCCCTTGCACACCCATTGCTCTGAGACTCGTGATGAGGTATATGACGTCGAAAAAAAATATGGGGTACGACCCGTAGGACAATTGAAAAAACTCGGGCTACTCCAAAAACATACCAGTCTTGCTCATTGTGGGTGGATTACAAAAAATGAGATATTGGAGATAAAGAACGCGGGGGCGTCCGTCTCTCATTGCCCGGTGAGTAATATGAAGATTGCAACGGGTGGGTTTACACCTCTTCCTGAGCTTCTCGAAGCACAGGTTCCCGTTGGTCTTGGGACGGATGGTGCGGCAAGCAACAACACCCTCGATATGTTCGAAACCATGAAGTTCTGTGCACTTATTCATAAGAATCACCGGTGGGACCCCACTATTCTGCCTGCGCAGACTGTTTTTGATCTTGCGACTCTTGGTGGTGCTGCAACTCTTGGAGTACAGAATACTTTGGGCTCTCTTGAAGAAGGAAAAACCGCTGATCTCATCATGATTGACATGAAAAAACCACATCTCACTCCCCTGCACGACCCTGTTTCTCACCTGGTCTATGCAGTGAGAGGAACAGATGTGTGTACAACGATTGTGCATGGCTCACCACTCATGCTTGAGAAAAAATTCCTGACCATTGATGTGGAAAAAACATTAGAACACGCACAGAAAATCGCTTTGCAGTTAACTAGTTAAATCCAACGATTATTTCTGGTGGACCATGCTGA
>JBAZLE010000057.1:0-11091 GCA_041650455.1 Thermoplasmatota archaeon
AGACAGTCTGTCACATTGAAATTCTGAAAGACGGTAGAGATTTTGTCGCCCGAGCACATCTTGCGAACGGCTCAGTCAAAGAATACCGCCATCAGATCTTCGAGGATGTCCTGACCGAGATGGTCATCGACCTTCAGGAAGAGCTCGCTGAATAAAAAACAAACGTTCTCCGTATTTTTCTTTCCAAACTTACTTGAATAGGAGGATTACTGCCCCAGTAAAGGTGCGATGAATAAGACCGCGATCATGACAAAGATGAGGGCATACATGATATAGACCCAGAGTTTCCGACGCTTGGTGAGAGCTTGGTACCGTTGTTTGCATTCGTCAGAGCACATCGTCTCGGTGTCTGATGCAGGGATTGCTTTTCCGCAGATCTGGCAATGCATGTGTTGGGGGATTTTCTCAGTCATGGTTCTCATGTGTGCAATAAAGTACAGACTGAAATAGTTTGTTGTTTATGACTGAATGGGAGACAGCGCATTTGTCTGGCCTTAAATGAGGAGGTTTATAAAAATTATTTTTTTATTGTCTTGTGATATGAGGGTATTAACGTACATTATTTTCATCAAAAATAAGGAAAAGATTGGATGATTGCACTATAAATTATTTATATTTGAAGATAATTTTACACATCTATATTATTGACAAAAGTCTGGGAGTAGCATGATGCAAACAAACATCACTACAAGAGAACCAATTCAGAAAAAATACGTCACCGGTAATTTTTCTAAAAACAATAAACAGGTGGAGGAGGTGAAAAAAAGAATGAAACGAGAGATAGTGCTGCTTTTCATAGCTCTTCTTCTATCAGTCCCTCTCGCAAGCGCAGTTCAACGACCACACGGCACAAACGTGCCAAACACCGTCGAGGAAACCACAACTGTTCTTTGTGTCATCGGCAATGAACGAATCAGAAAACAGATGTCATTAACCATGATGCAAGACCTTATTGATATGGGTGCTGCGCATAAAGAAGATTTCTTGACGATCTACGACAAAACAGCATCAACAGAAGAAGTGACCGTCGCATTTGAGAATCTGAAACCGTTCTTCCAAGTTTTAATCAAGAACGGATTGACTGATAAAACCGTAGATGAGTTAAACGCTCTCTACTATGATATCCGAGAGAAGATTGGTCAACCAAGACAACAATCAGCGTGGAATGGCCAAATAAGCCCGTTAGGAATTTGGAATGGGATGCCGACACCGGTATGGGCAAATGTACTCTGCGGGCAATTTGATGCAGGGATGTGTGTCGGATTTGCAGGAGGAACACATCTGATAATCCCAACAGTGGGTGCAGATCTATTCATGACCTATGGGTTCCAAGGTACAAGCGTAAGTGTCGGAGGATTCGGATACACCATAGCAGCCACCGGTTTTAACTTCGTCTTAGGTTTTGTCGGGATTCTGTTAGCAACACCATTGATCATGCTCGGACCATATTTCCTTGCAGGAATGAGCGGCATGTTGGTCGGAATCGGCGTGTAACCAGACTGAAACGAAAAGCTATCTACCTCTCTCTATTCTTTAATTTCCTATGCTTATGAAAAAAATCATCTCTGTTGCGATTATCGCTTCTCTAATCCTAGCTGGGTTTGTAATAATAACAAATCCAGAAATCAACGATGCAAAGATACTGAAAACGGAGGAAAAAGGAAACACCCAAAGTGAATCGACCAGTTATACCAATCATGTTGAATTCAATAACGATGATCTTCAATTAAAAGAAGAAGTGGTGCAGTTTAAAATCACCTTTCATCAGAATGAGACCGTGGATGTATCAGTGAAGATCGCCGCAATGTATGTTGATGAAACCATAACCTGCGTGTATTGCTTGCTTACGGATGGTGAAAATCCTATTCTTGAACCAAAATGTATTACCTTTATCCCAGAAAGAAGGTTTCTCCTCTTGACACCAAAGATAAGGGTATCGATTGGAAAACTGTGGATTGCAAAACTATTTCCGGACAAGATTGGTCAACCAAACAACGATTCACAACAATTTGATGTACAAGCAGCGGATACCTGGTATTTGACGTTGGCTGTTCCAACCTCTTCAGAGAAAAGCTATTTCTCCGTGGTTTTTCACTCAGTGAACGATTCAATGGAAATAACCCAACTCACCAGACATGGAAACGTAGGTCTCTCTACACCAACATTCAGACAATTCTCAGGAAAATATTATGCGATTAAAGTAGGTCTGTTAGTTGGGGGGAGCTTTTGTGATATCTTTAAAGAAGTAATAGTAAAAGACGGATCCGTGTTTCATCTGGTTGTCGCTGGTCATCGGAAAGGAACCGTGAGTATCTCTCCACCGAAAGGAGCGAAAATACAGATAGATGAAAAAAGAATAATGACGTTTATTTTTTTAGGCAACATATCAGGAACCTGGAAATTTTCCGTTAAAGGTTGGTCTATATTTTATAGAATGGCTGTATTGCTTTTATACATCGACATCGATCCTCATGTCAAGAATATTTGATCTGAAAAGGTTTTGTTAATTCAAAAATTTTAAGTTAAAGATTGGATGATTGCACTACAAAAATATAACCCTTATCATTATATTTGTGTGACTATTAGATCTAACCCCCCAATCACCTATGAGCACGAAGGTCTAGTTATAGGCTTTTTTGGAACTGCCTTTACCGCTTATGGTTATGCTAATGGCCATGATCAGTTTGACTTTGGTATTTATAATTATGCGGGTTTTGGTTGGGGCTTTGGTTCTGTAATCTTTATTAGTTGAAAGAGACCTCCAAAAATTAGACACAGAAACTAGAATCCTTTCAATGTATCTTTTTATGATTTGATAACAACTTTTCCTCTTACCACATCGATATCAACGATCGTTGTTATTGGAATCCCATAGGTTTTTGTTATTTCCTCTTTGCAGGTTCCTTTATAGACTGCGATAAACACTCCTCTTACGACAACGCCCATTCCTTTCAGCACATGGAGCACTGCCTTTAACGTCCCACCTGTGCTCAGCACATCATCAACAAGAATTACCGTGTCTCCTTTCTTGATTCCGTTAATGTACATCTTTGATTTTGAATACCCAGTCACCTGTTCCACAGAAATCTCACCAGGGAGTCCGTACTGTCGTTTGCGAATAATCGTAAATGGGATACCAAGATCGAGAGATAATGACGTTGCAAGGGGGATTCCCATGGCTTCCATAGTAACGATTCGGTCGAACGTCCCACATTTTTTGATATGCTTCTTCATCTCATCAGTGACTTCTTTGAGTAATTCTGGAGCAATATAGGGTACTCCATCAGTGATGGGATGAATCACATAATCATACTCACCTTTTTTCACAATCGGAGCTTCATATAATGATTTCTCTAACTGCTTCAATCTCATAGTTCTCCAACCTCCAGACAGGTTTTCTGCAATACTGGTATGAATTCATCGATAATCTGCTTTGTGATTTGCGGCATCAGCACCAAGCGGATACAGGAGAGTCGTTCAATCTTATTCACCCGCCATCCTTTTTCAGAAAGCTTTTTTACGACTCCTGCTGGTTTTTTGAGTTTCACCCCAAGGACATTCATCGTTGGTTTCATCACAAGATGAAGTCCAAGTTCGGTCAGTCTCTGTTGGGTATATTGTGTCACCTGCATACAGGACTGAACCATCTTCCGATATCCTCCATATCCTAGGTATTCTGCGACGGCATAGGCAGCGGCGACGGGTGCACCGGAACGCGTCCCAAGAATCCCTACCTGTTTTTCACTACTGATATAGGGTGATTCCACACTGATGCTTCCAAGCCAGTGTTTCTTCCGCACCATAAGTGTCCCTAAGGGAATCGCCGCATACCCCATCTTATGGGAATCAATGGAAATCGAACAGACTCCTTTGAGTCGAAAATCAAACTCAGGTACGTGATAGTGGAGGTCTTTGAGGAAGGGGATGACAAACCCACCAAACGCAGCGTCAACATGGAAAAAGAGATGTTCCTCCGCGCAAAGTTCAGCCAGCTCAGGGATCGGGTCAATAGTCCCCAGTTCCGTAGATCCTGCAAGACCCACCACAGCAGCTGTGGTTGGGTGGATCTTCTTCTTCAATTTCGCAACATCCATAACATACTCGTTGGTTACCGGTATTTCGACGAGTTTCATGTCCATCAGTGATGCGATCTTCTGAAACGAGAAGTGAGCACTTGTTGGAAGGAGGATCTTTTTTTTACCAGAGAGTTGTTTAGCGATCCACATCGCGGTGATATTGCCTTCAGTCCCTCCACTGACGATCTGGCCTGCTGCTGTTGCGGGTGCATGAAGAAGCTGGGAGATGAAAGCAAGGTATCGTGACTCGATTTCTTTTGTCCCAGGACACAGCTCTGGGTCGCCAAGGTTGGTCTCCAGGAACTGCAGGTATGCATCGCGAGCGATTGGATGAGGGACTGTACACATGGACCCTAGGATATGCCCACTGGAAAAACAGAAATCACGCTGCTGCAAGCGTGTGAGTTCTTCGAATATTTTTTGTTTCTTTTTTGTATCAACAGAAACCATTGGGCAGGGTAAGGCAACGGAGTTAAAAAAGATTACATCGAGAAAAACATACTTTTCCTTCCGTACAACAGCGCTTTACAGGAGAACAGGTCATCAGGAACAAGAGTCTTTTTAGAGAAGATATGTACAACAACATTTTAATAAAAGAAGAGAGATAGTAATATTACGTGAACCACATGGCCATAGAACTTCTGAACAAGAAGAGCAAAGGGAAGAGTACACAAACAAAAAAGGTAGAATACATCCCCTTGAAAAAGGACAGCGAGGTACAGAAGGAAAAAAGCTTCATCAAGATCCCACGGTTCGAGCAGTACGACGCATTGATGAAACTTCGGATGGTTGTGAGCACCATTTTTTTACTATTTACAGTGTCCCTGGTTTTGCTTTTCTTCAACCAATGGGTGATTTCCGCGGTCCTGCTGTTGTTCGGATATCTCCTGCTGTTCATTCTGATGGTCGAGCTTTTGAGAACGAAAAAACTCTAAACGCATCCAACAGAGGAAGAGAAAACCATCACATTTTAATATAGGTAAATGTATTTTGATTACATGATGCAAAAAGACACTTGGAAGCCGGAAGAGGTGACCACTTTTCTGAAACTGCCTGTTTACACCCGCGAAGGAGTCTATGTTGGTCATGTTAAAAACGTGTTTTTAGAGTTGGATGAGAAGAGAGTAGGAAGCCTGCTTGTCACCAATACAAATCCTGCGTTGGTGGAAGGCAGCGTTGATGTCGCAGTCCCGTACCGGTGGGTCAACGCGGTGGGCGATATCATCATTCTCTCGAATTTCCCTGGAAAGGTCGCGACAAAGAAAGAAAAGCCAGAGAAAGCCAAGAAAACACAAGAAGGCGAACAGAAAATCGATATGATCGAGTAAGACTTGAAGTCTTTGCGAGTTATCAGGAGAAAAAAAAGTATCAGGTTCTCTCTTTTTTTCCTTTTTAATACAAAATCAGATGGTTTCATGCAAATATTTTTATATCAAGTAAGTTATATATTAACGTGTACATACTGCTTTCTTCCTCGAGTAAGAAGTGTACAACAATATTTAAATACTCAGAAAAGAAAGTAATACGTGAAAAAAACAGGTAAAATGGTGGAACAATGACGAAAAGATTTAAAGCTGTCAAAGCAAGTATCATAACTGGATTAGTCCTTATCAGCGTACTTTTTGCTGTGCTGCCCACCGCATCAGCAGGTCTTATCTTCGATCTCCAGAGTGTCTTGACAGTTGAATGGAGCGCGAATCAGACACAACAACCGGTTGTTCCTCGTGGTGCATTACGAGCATTAGATTTAACCATTTCACATACCGTCACCAGGGGTGTGTTTGGTCAGATGATGCTTAATGTATACACGGGTAAGACAATTATAATTAATGTCGAGGTTGTTGAGACTCCATCCTGGTGCACAGCAACGATTGGGCAAGGGACCTTAGCTACAACAGTTTCACCAGGTGAACCGACCTACGTCAAAACAACACTATCACTTCAAGTGGCAGATGACGCACCGGCATTTGGCTTAGGATACATAAAAGTGATAGCTACTGCAAGAAAAGCAGGACTTATTGAAGGGTTCATACAAGAATTTACTCTCACGTTCGTTCCAGATTATAAACCACTCATTCAACCTGCATATCCAGAAACTAACACGAAGAAAATAGGACCATTGGATACCGCGGTATTTCCAGTTCAAATAACAAATCTTGGAAATGCGAGGACCGTTGTGTTATTCACAATTGTTGATGTACCTTCCGATTGGAATGCAATTGTGACTGATCAAATTATCCTCGAGGAAGGAGAAGGATCCAGCAGCACAGCATATCTAGTGATTAAACCTCCAAAAAATTTCGGATATCATAATGACGAAAAAACCATAACAATCTCAATGCAACCAGTAAAATATGATGATTATTCGAAAAAGGGGGAAATCACCTACGCTACCTTCCTCGTTGAAAGTCGAGGATTTTCAACACCAGGATTTGAGTCCATTGCATTCATCGGTGCCTTAGCAGTAGCATTTATACTCTTTACACTGTTTCGGAAAAGAAAATAAAACGAACAACATTTCCATCTTGCTGTTAACTAAGGGGGAAATTCCAATAAAACTCAAAAAAAGCATTACGTTCATCGTTGTATTATTCCTTATTGGTCCGTTGATTAGTTCTCAGGTTCAAAGTACTGAAGCAGCATCACAAAGGAGCGGTTGGCCATACCCACTAATCAATGTTATTGGTGCAGTATGGGCTTCTTTAAACAATGTAACCATACTTCCAAATGCGTATAAGGCAGTACCTTCAAATATTGCGATAGGATACAATGAAAAAGTAACGATACAAGTTGGGAGTATCGACCTTGAAACTGGTAATTTCTCATCTCTGCCAAAACGGTGGTTTTTATCTCAAGCGTATTTAAGTTATTCTATTGAATATCCTGATGGTAACTCGGATGGTTGGTTTGTCACCTTTGACCCACCTGTAAACATCCAAAACGATACAAAACTTGCTGTGACCAACGCCACAATCGCATTATACGCACCTGTTAGTGCAAGCGAAACAGTTCAAAGTAAAATTCTTCGAATTAGAATTGCTGATACATGGGTATTTCAAAACATTTGGTATCCAGAGTTACGCACTCACCCGGAGAAATGGCCAATAATCGGTAAAGAAAATATTCCATTAGTTACTGGTCCTGTTGGTTGGTTTGTTGCTGCTTTAATGGGAGGTTTTGGAAAATATAGCGGAAAAATTATGACAGATTATTACTATGTTGATGTCAATGTAAAAGTAAAACCATTCCATTCCGTAAATATCAAGGCATTACCTCCAGAAAAACTCCTTCCAAACGATGTCATCTCTATCCCAGTGCTCGTTCAAAATCTAGGGAATTACAATGATTCCATCAGTTTCAGAGTGAAAACCAAAAATAATACACGTCTCCAATTGACACAGAATACTACTATTGCTCTAGAACCAGCACAACAAGGACAAGTATTTGTGGGAATTGCAAGTCCTGACAATTTTCTTGATACGGGAACGTTACATTCCATAACTCTCGAGGCGTTCTCCACCGATCAACCAAATATAACGATAGCTACACAAAATATCATACTTGAGACACAAGGTCTGTACATCTCGGAAGAAAACGCTACCTATAGTTTCGGTGTTGGATTAATTATCCTTTGTGTTGTGCTTATCCTATGGTATTGGCGGCGGAAAATCTCTGAAACTTTCAGAAAGAAACCTGAGAAACCCTGGAAGCTTCCTGAAGAGCGGCAACACCTCGCGGAACTGAAACGTACCGATAAAAACGCGTACGAGCAAGAACGACTCATGATGCAAGATGAATACAAATCGGCAATACTATGGTATAAAGATCAAAAGAAACAGGCACGAATGACACCCACTGAGGGCAAACTGAAAAAAATATATTCATCGACTGTGAATAAAATCACCGCACCCTTCAAAAGAGAAGGGAAATCAAAGAAGAAACCGAAGAAAGCACAGCCTGTTCTTTTCAAACGACCAGTAAAAAAACCAAAGGTAGAGAAGGTCACACCTATTCCTCCGGTTGGAGACATCACCAAAGAAAAAATCCTGACACGAATAAAACGAGAACAGGAACGACAACTCCGTAGATTACAATAACTGATTCTTTTTTTTCTTTTTTTGAGACAACAAAACAATACATAATGAAAGCAGAAGGACACAGGCTCCGACATACAACCATAATCCAACCCCTGGACCCCACTGACACGACACAGAAACGACGGTATCCTGCCCAGGGATAGAAACATCAATGGTCCCGTTTCCTATCAAGCTTCCCACAGCAACCTCGGTGAACGCAGACATAGTTACGATGAATAACACCAGAGAACAGAACAGAAGAACTAGTGCGCCAATCATGAAGAATACGTGCAAGTCTTTCTTCTGTAATCTCTTTATCACAAGAGCCAAGAGAGCAAGAGAACCAGCGATGACTGCGATGATTGGGATGATCATCATAATGGTGAGAAACACATCAGGGAAAAACGTTAGATCCCCTCCGATCACCTCTGGTGTGGTTGTCGCTGAGACCAGGTTTAATGGTATCAGATAGAAGGTCGATGAGGTCTGAACGTCTGCGCTGGACCCCTGCAACGACCACCAGGGGAGCACTAACGCGATAATCACCAGACCTAGGAAAAGGAGAGAAACTAGATACAAGGGTTCTTTCTTCCGGATTCCCAAAAGGAGCCCGATGCCTATCAGAACACCGGAAAGCCCTATCAGAATTAAAGGGAATGCTGGTTCCTGGTTCGTGATCAGATCAACATTTCGATCACCGACCACGGTTACTGATCGCTGACTAATGATGCTATCCTGAGAGACGACCTTTATGGCATACATCCCTGGAGGGACTGAAAACACAGCAAGAGAACCATCGCTTGTCGTTGACTCAGTTTTGCCTGCACGGCTCATCTCCACAACCATTCCATCAAGTCCGGTGCCTCGCGCATCAAAGACATGGAAGGAGACGGTGAATTCCGCAGGAAACACAAACGAAGTATCCTGGGTTGGGATGGTGATGTCTTTGTCCACCGAAAACGCCTTATGCTGGACCTGCAGGTGGTAGGTTGCTGGGAGTAATTCGGTGAACGCATAGGAATTTTTTATGGTGTGTGTTGGAAGGAGTGTTGTTTGGGTCTGCATTGCAGTACTCGTCAATCGTGGAAGCAGTTCAATCTCCGGTGGTAACCCCCACAGGTCAAAGAGAGTCACCGTCCAGTCGTACTGATCGAGTTTTATTGATTTCTGCAGAGGAATCAATACTCGGTTGTACCGTAAGCGAATCGATTCATTCATCACCTCAAACCCCTGATAGAGAGCAGTGAGCTGGTAGGAGTCCTTTCGGGCACAGGGTGCTGTAAGCAAGGCTTCTCCGTTCTCGTTAGTAGTTGTGTGAGCAATCACTATCCCTTCGTGAAGCAGCAGAACATCCGCATCAGTGATTGCTAGTCCTTGTTGGTCCACGAGGCTCACCACACAAGACCCTTGCTGTGTACACAACAGATGGATCTTTGAATCCTTCGTTAGTTCGACTATGCTTACCCCGATGAACCGTCGTTCGTCTCCTACCCAGGGGTTTTCCTTGAAAACTTTGATGACATACCATCCAGGTTCTAATTGTTGGAAATGAAATCGCTTCCACAGGGAGATGTTCCGAAGGTCAAAGACATGAAGAGCAATGGAGAGACGCTCCCTGAAAGAAGACCCTTCGGAGGGTATGGATCCTGTGAGAGGCACGCGACCAGCGGTCCCAGCGCGCACCAACGTTGTCCCACGACACACTTCAACGGTGATGTAGGGGAAGGAACGTCCGGTGAGCGCAGACAACACAGACCCGAAGGGAAACGACGGGGCGTGATGAACATCCACCATGAGGGAAAAACACTCCATTGATGGGTCATCCTGTGGGGCACGATCCTGGTCCATCGATGGTTTCAGGGGAACCAGGTTTTTGAAGAGATATGCCTCTTCCGCTGCCAAAGGATATCCTCCATCAGAGGAGGAATAAAACTCAGCATCGAATTCTGCGATGAATCCCTTTGGGATCACAAGGTCCGTGCTTGAAGTGCTTTTTTCATAGGTGTTCCGCGTGCACTCCACGGAAGCGACCGTGTAGTCCAAACCAGGGAAATGTGGGTAATTCGATTCGTACGCCTTTAACGAAATCCCATCACGTTCATTCTCTCCAGCTGTGACTACGGAAGAAGATCCGAAGAGCAATGCATGTACGCCCCCGGTGGTTCCCTCATCAAACGAGACCCAGGCATCCGATCCTAAATCAACGTCATCTGGTGTTTGGATCAGCCAGAGCACCGGGTTTTCTTTGGAATACTCAGGGGTTAGATCCACCGGGTATTTTTCAATTGTTCCATGTTCCGAGGGGAAGTGTAAATACGGGTAGATTTTCCCGAAGTTCAAATCCGGGATGGACGCGCTTCGAATCCCACCGCACTGCATCGAAGCGTATAAACCGTCGGTGTTCGCCCCTGCGTAGACCTGGCAGTCTTTCAACGCCTCATGGACCACATGCACCGTGATGCGTTCTTGGGAGGTGGGGCAATGATAATATTTGTACACCGCAGTGGTCCGCAGGTCCCCAATGGTCGACCCGCTGATGATTCGGCAGCAGACCATCAGATTCCCATCGTAGAGGATATCTTTTGCGATAAGCTCTTGACTCGTGGAACTGTACTGCCACATTTCATCGCCGTAATAATAGGCGTATTCAAAGGATGCAATCGCCTCCCCGTTCTTCGGGAGGACCTCGGTGGAGCCTGCAGCAAGTTTGGTGACGCACTGGGAGGTTGAATACCACAGGAATCGCCCTTTCTGGGCGACCACATAACGGATGGTTCCGTCCTGTGTGATTTGGTAAAAGGAAGATTCCAAAGGATAACCCGGGATGGGTTCATAGAAATAGGAGGATTCTGCAATCGAAACATGATCCGGATAACCAGGAGCAGGGGTCGGTGCAGTATCATAATATACAAAATATCGTTCGGTCCCATCCGTCTCCG
>JBAZLE010000058.1:0-11024 GCA_041650455.1 Thermoplasmatota archaeon
TTCTCTGTAGCTGGGGGTAATCACTTCTCTTTCTTTAATTTTTTGGAGGTGAAAGCGTTCAGAAATAAAGACGCTAAAGACATGTGATGAGAGAAAAACAGAGGGGGCATCATCGGTTGAGAACTCTGGAGAAGTATCCATTAGATGCTGTAACCGTGGATTGTACATCAGATGAATCTCTCTGTTCAGAGACTTTATTTTTATATCGATACTGATATTTCCCCCTCTTTTTCAAAAACGAAAGAATTTTATCATCCATTCTCATTACCCTCTATATTAATAAGTATCATTGCGATACAATACAGAGTGGTTATGGGATGCTATGCTAAAGAAACTACGCTCAAAGCACGCAGTATCTGAAGTGATTGGCGTGATTCTTTTATTAGGAATCACCATTACGTTGTTTGTCATCCTCAATAATTATGTGTTCCATTTTTCTTTTAATCCGTCCAGTCCGACCGTGAATCTCATTGGAACAATCGATAAAACAAACGACATCATAAGCATTAAACACAACGGTGGAGAATCCCTAGAAGGACCATTAGATGTCCTTATTGAAATAGGAGCCTCTACGTATCAGAACACTTCAAGTGACCTCTTACTTGATAAAAATGCTGATAATAAATGGAGTTTTGGTGAAACACTGCAATTTCATTCTCCTGGACCGATAATGAATAAATATATTCGAGCCACGGTCGTCGATCCTGAGACGAACACCATCTTATTGTCCGTGGTGCTCCAACAAGGAGCAAGGTAAGAAGAGAAAACAACACAACTATCATGTGAGGGTATGGGATGAAAAGTATCCGAAAGAGATGGGGAATGAAAAGATTGAGTAAACACACCTCTGACGACGCAGTGGTTGGAATTGTGACTGCGATATTGATTATCGGTCTTATTGCTACGGTGATTTCCCTTGTCCAGACGATGTATGTTCCAAAAATCATGGAACAGCGGGAAGCTGAACATATGGACAAGGTCGCAGAGCAGTTCGCTTCTCTGACCTCAGTCATTGACGGTCAAGCCGCAGAACAACACAGAGGGATCCCTATCGCCACCTCGATGACCTTAGGGAGCAGAGAATTACCGTATCTCGTCTCAAGTAAAGCCTTTGGGACCTTGGAAATTCTTGATAATGCCTGTAACATCACGATTGTCAATGAGTCGATACCGAACAACAATCACACCTCCGTATTCCCTATCGGCACGATTACCTATTCCTCCGCAAATGCATATTTCCTGGACCAATCATATGTCTATGAGGTTGGTGCGATGATCGTGAGTCAATCCCAGGGAAATTTGATGATGGTCCCCCCTAATTTTTTTGTTGAGTATAATGATACCACGAATATTGTAAATATCACTTTTAACGTGGTGAATATCACGGGTGTGATGCAAAAAACGACGGCAGCTGGTGTTGGTACCTATCCGATACAAACGGAGTTTCGTGAAATATCGACCAGTACCATTTTTACCGATGTCCGTTATATCACGATTTCCACCAAATATTCGAACGCCTGGTTTGCGTTACTCAATAGTTCATTGATGGGAGCAAATCTCAATTACGCAGGGTATGGTACGCAATTTCTCCTAACAGATACCGGCTCAGCTGTTCAAGTGGAGTTTCTCACCAATGGCCTTGCTCCAACGGTGAATATCATTTATAAAATGATTGAGATTCGCGGGCAGATAGGTCCAGGCTGGGTGGAGTAACTCTGTCGTTTATAGGGGATACACGTCTTTTCAAATTATAAGAAGAATCGTCTATAATGATTTTTTTCTATTCTGATGTAGGAAAAGATAAAGTGAAAATTCTTAATCTGTCATTCCAGGATTCAGGTAATGATTATGTATCTGTTCTTGCGTAAGAGCTTTATCGTATATAGAAATCTCATCGATGAACCCGCAGTAAAATCGTCCGAAATATAATGGGGATTTTGTTAAGTCAATGCGATGATACGGATAGCTTGTTTCATTTACCAGATTACCATCGACGTAGAGGCGGATGGTAATACCATCGTAGGTCAGGACGACATGATGCCACAGTAACCCAAGCGAAGTATTAGAATAGGTGATGTACACCGAGTTGATATAGCCTTCAACCATGGTCATGTTCGCATACAGCTGATAGGAATCCCCTTTATAGATTCCCCGACCATGCGGCCCGATAAGAATGGTGATGAGGTACCCGGTATGAGCGATAGGCCCTGTGTACGTAATAGCATAAAGCTCTTCCGCTACATTGGTAATGACCGGATAATGACAGGTTTCTCCATCAGGGACCTCAAACTGTAGTCGTAGCCCATTGGTTGGATCAATCGTACCATCTTGTTGCATTCTTAGTGTTTGAACATATCCTTGATTACTACTCTGATGGACATCACCGGTTGCATACACGACAAGATACATGTCCTCCTCACCATAAATGATGCATGGGTTATAGCAAGGGGTTGTATTCTCGAATACCTTCATGTTCCCTGTCCACGTAATAGAACCATCAGGGAAGATGCTAAACGTTTTCACGACTCCATAACTCAGGGTATTTCTATAGGCGACTGCAATGACATTCTTTGAAACCTGTACGAGACTGGGTTCGTATCCAGCAGTTGAATCAAACTCGATCATATGCCCGGTATCTGTGATATTTCCCTCTGGTGTGATGAAGAATGTTTTTAATATCCCATGATTCAGAGGACCGCGATACGCGAGAGCATAAACGTTCCCAGTCACGTGAAGAAGACAGGGCTCACGAGAATCGACCCCGGTGGAGACCGGATCGTACTGCATCGTTTTTCCCGTATCCGTTATTTTGCCAGTTGATGATACTTCGACGGTTTTTAAGAGCCCCCCAGAGAGTGGCGCCCAGTACGCAATCGCGCAGAGGGTTTCGGTGATTTTTGCTAAACTAGGGCGGTTTGGGCTATTGGTGGAGGATTTTTCTGTAAAGACGAGTTGATTCATATATGCAAGAGAGCCATTCGAAGAGATATTAATGGTTTGGAGGTTCACATAATATTTATTATCAATAAAGGACACAAGACAGATGTTTTTCGTCATCTGAATGATCTTTGGTTGGCAGATGTTTGCTCCGGTGGATTTCCCTAAGGTTAAATTTTGATGATACGTGACTGTCCCCTCAGTGTCGATTTCCACGGTTGAAAGCAATCCGCCCTTTTGAAAATCTTCACTTACAATAGCAAAAATATTCCCCACAACCGGAATGATGTACGGCGTATAGCCAAACGTTCCGCTGACTCCGACAATATCAGAGATAAAATCAGGGATCTGCGGTTTCATCCATGCATCAATCGTGATCTGGTTGGTGATGTTGAGCGTCCAGGATGTTTTGACTTTGACAGTGTCTAAAAAACCATCAAAAAAACCAGAGTTGTTCAGTTTGACGTTTTGAGGCTCTGCTGCGCCACTGATGATTTTCGCACCATTTAAAGCAACCCCATGATTGTTGTTTCCAGAACTATCTTGTACTTCATCAGCGACACCTGTCCTCCAAATAGCCTCATCAAAATGCCATATCCCCCCTTTCCGCCAGGTAGTAAATCCCTTTTGAAGTACTCCAGAGAAGACAATGGAATTGGTTTTGACATCAACAATCATCGCCTCTATCTGTATCCCTTTAATATCTCCAACAGGTAGGACAATCTGCTCCCCAATATCCCACTCTTGGTCACTTACTTCGCTATAGAGATAATACCTTCGTTCACATCCTCCCACCGTGAGAATGATTTTCGTGTCCGGTCCTAATGACTCCCCACGTTGAAGTTTAAAAACAGGACAGCTTCCTTCCATTTTTCCAATGATAGTGACATTAGCTATGTCCGTCGGCTCTGGCAGGGATAATGCGTAAGTATAGAGAACTGAAATCGTCGTGACCGCTATCGCTAAGAGGATTATTTCTCCAAGGATTTCGGATGCTGCCTGGGCATTCCGTCGATGTTTCATGCACTAACTCCTCGCATGTAATGGAGGTGATATTTTTGTGTGAGTTAAGATGCGCATATCCATAGAACCTAATATTTGTTATCTCTCCAAATCGCACTAATTACCCCGAATGTTACGTCTATTTTCTCCTACACCAGACCAGTATGCTGATCTAAATGCCTTAGAAGAGGATTTTAAAGGTGAAAAACGAGATGAGCACTAGGATGACCGCTTGCCGGATCCCTGCGGAGAGCCGCCCTTCCATCATGAACCCGCCCAGCAGCCCACCACCAAGGCTTTGCACTAAGACGAACGTAAAGAACATGTTCTGTACCTCCGTTGGGGAGATACTTGCGATACTGATGCCTCCGATTGATTTCCCTGCCATTTTCGTTTGCAGATCATAAATCGATTGGAAAATCGTTCCATTGATCACAAGAATCACAGCGAGGAACACGAAGAAACTAATGAAAATAACGATGCTGTACATCGACATCTCCGTCCGTCGTTGTTGTTCCACCCGTCTGATTTGGTCGAGTTCTTTTGCAGCAGCGTTGAAGACCGAGGAGGTGTTCCCTCCAATCTCCAATGCCTTGTTAATGGTGATCGCGAGTCGTTTAACTTCATTGTTGTTGATGCGAGCCCCGAAGTTCGTTAACGCAACGTCTATGGGGATACCCCAGGACAGCTGCGCTGCCATCATTTTCAGCTCATCAGTCAATTTCCCATAATCTCCCTCGGATGCTGAACGGATGGAATCAAAAATCGTCATGCCGGAGGCGGAGGAGTTCGCGATATCACGGAGGAAATCCGGGAGTTTGTCCATGATTTCCCGTTTTTGTTTTTGTTTCGTAGCACTGTAAAACCCTATGGGTCCGATACAACCAAGCACTCCGAAGACCAGATAATCGACGGGTTGGAGAAAACTGACAGGGATGATCGGTTGGCCGATGAAGGCAAAGAGACCCAGAATACAGAAAAGGGCCGTCAGAAGAATCGATATCCCTGCGATAAGGAGTATGGTCTTATCTTTCCCGTATCTTTTATTGATGTTATACTTTTTGACAAGCGTGAATTTCTTTATATTTCCTCACCCATCCCTGATTTCATCATAACATAAAATCCACAATACGCTAAAGGTAGGATAAAAAGAGAGATAATATACAGGAAATCAAAGGATATCCCCCCGCTGGTCAGGCCCATCACGGACAGGATAATCACCAGGAATAAGGGGAAGGCGATCACGGTGGTCACGAAGCTTTCGGACATGATGGCGAGCGATTCCAGGCTCTTTTTCCGTTCCTCTAAATCGTCGAACATGTACCGATCGACACAGCGGTCAAAATACGGGGCGAGATCGCTGCCGGATTGGAGGACCGCGATAATCCCCTGTAGGAAATCCCTGAATTTCTTTGAAGGGGAAATCGTAATTGCGTTCTTTAAGGCGGTGATGGCATCGTTTCCCATCAATTCTATCTCGGTTGTTATTTTCTTTGCTTCCTTTTGGACTTCACCGTAGAGCTCTATGCCAGCAAGGGTGCCAAAGATCTCTGAGGGGGAGATTCCCGCAACCGACATGGTGTTGATGAAATTCGCCACATAGGGGAGGTGACGGTCAATGTTTTTCGCTCGTGCTTTTGCTTTTGCTGCTGGAAGGCGAAGGTACACCAATCCGATGGCAATGGGGACCAAGTGAGTAATCAGGATCATGAGGAGGGCAGTGATGTTGTTCGGGAGAACAAGATAGAGGAACAAGGTCGAGAGAAACGCACCAAGAAAACCAAGAAGGACGTTCATCAGCACCATGGAGTAATACTCCTGATACACCATGCTGATTTCCGCGCATTCAAGTTGGTTGTTTTTCGTTACTTCGTTGATGTTGAATCGTTCAATGATTCTTGAAAACAGCTGACGACTAAATCGAGTGTATTTCGTGGATTTCATTCCTCTAACTCCCGCTGGGCAAGCTCAAGGACTTTTTCAGGGAACTTCTTGTAATCTGCGATGATCCGACCGAATTTTTTGTAGGATTTGATTTTTTTCTTCCGCATCCATTCCAGGACAATGATCCGGTTGTTCAGCTCCCGGACGAGTTGCTCGTCGGTCCAATCATTCTGCTGTTTGATCCGGTTCAGGATCTTACTGGAACCAGCGCTTTCGAATCGGTCATCGGTCTTGGAAAGCCACGTGTAGGGTGCCATGAAAATCAACTGGTTGGTATCCGGGTCAAGTTTGATGATCTCCGTGACACTGGTCATCCTTCTGACCATTTTCCCTCCGATGTCCACCGCGTTCTGAAAGACGATGATGTCCAGGGAGGTGAGCAGTGCCCTGGGAAGTTCTATCGGAGGGTTTTCCAATCGTTGGATCAGCGTATGAATGGTGCTTGCATGAACGGTCGCATAGGCGGTATGGCCGGTCGCCATCGCCTGGAAAAGGCTGTACGCTTCTTTTCCTCGTACCTCTCCGACAATGATGACCCGGGGCCGTTGTCGCAATGCGGCTCGAATAAGGTCGAACATGTCGATGTCTTTGCCGGTTTTGCTTTCATCGCTTGCCGCAAACCCTTTCCGGGTCGTCCCTGCTATCCAGTTTTTATGAGGGATGTTGACTTCTCTGGTATCCTCAATGGAGATAATCTTATGGGACGCGGGGATGAACAACATAAGCGCATTGAGTGCTGTTGTTTTCCCACTCGCTGTTCCACCGCAGAACAGAATGGAGGCGCCGTCTTCGATCGCCATCCAGAAATAAGCGGCTATCTCGGTAGACATTGAATTGTATTCGATGAGGTCGATGGGGGTGAGCGGGATTTCTTTGAATTTCCGTATGGTGAAGGTCGATCCTTTCGTCACAGTACGTGCAAGGGTCGCTTGCAGACGGGAGCCGTCCGGGAGTTTTCCGTCAACGATGGGGGAGAATATCGAGATTTGTTTTCCTGAGATTTGGCACAAGCGCACGAGAAATGAGTTCAGCTCGTGTTCGGAGTCGAAATAAATATTGGTTTCGATCGCCTCGTATTTCCGATGATGGATAAAGATCGGAGTACTTGGTCCATCAGCGGAGATATCTTCGATGCCGTCATCGTGCATCAGAATGTCGATGCGTCCGTATCCAAGGAAATCCCGGAAGACGTGATAATAGATGATGTCTTTTGATTCTTCTTCGAGGTAGATACGGTTATCGCTGATGATCCGTTCAATGGTTTCCTCTAAAAATTTTTCTTTTTCTTCAAAGTCCATATCAACGGTGTCGATATCCGCCATCATCTTGAACAGATGCGCGATTTCATCTTTTGTCTTTTTCTGTTCTTCGTTCAGTTGCGGTTCGATGACCTTATAGAGGAATTCATGACTGTTATGATCGTACACGATTTGTTTTTTCCCCTGCTCTTTCCATCCAAATCCCGTTTGTTCATCGATGACTTCAATGTTTTGTTCCACGGTGTCTTGGATGACGAGCGATGCATCATCTTCCTCAGGAGCCTTGTCTGTTGGTGCTTCGGTGGGGAGCTGCTCCGGGGGGAATAACTCGAGCGTCTGGCCAAATGATCCTGCTGACTCTGATTCCTTTTTTTGTTGTGCTTTCTCAAGCAGACTTCGTGGTCTTTCGGAGATTTTTTCAGGGGTAAAGATGCGATACGCCTCGAGTATTGCTTGGTTTTCCATTTCTTTTCTTGTCTGACGCGATAGCGGTCTTTTCTTTCTTTTGATGACAGGGGGTTCTTCGGTGATGATTGGATGTTCTTTTTTTTCTTGTCCTTTTTCTAATAAGCCCATACGACTCTACTCACTTGATTTTATATTTATTCAATACTTTTTCATATAATTCAAATTCTTTGGATTCGAGGAATAAATTGAGGACATCTTCCGGAAGTTCTCCAAGGAGATAATCGGTGATGACGAGGACTTTTCGTATGTCTTCGTCTAACTCTTCAGCGGTCTCTTCCTTGGGCTCCTCGTGTTTTTTTTCCGCTTGTTTTTTTTCTTTGGGGAGGGGAAAACCCTTTGGTTCAGTTTTTTTGTTTTGTTTTTGTTCGAGGAGCTCTTGTTTTCGTTGGAGTTTTAGTAGCTCTTTTTCTTTTTTCTTCCGCTGTCGTTGTTCGACACGTGCTTTTCGGATGGCGAGCTGCTGCTGTCGTTTTTGTTCTTTGAGTTGTTCTTTTAATTCCTGTGCAGTATTCTTTAGAGTACGGTCTTTTGAGAGGGGGGGCTCTTTTTCAAAAGGTGTTTTTTTGGGTTGGGGCGGTTCGAAGTCCTCATAGGTTTCTTCTTCATCCAGGAGCGCTGCGAGTTTTTTTTCCTCCCGGGTTTGTCTTGGTTCTGTTTCTTCATTGAGCGCTTCGTCTTCGGTTTGACGTCCTTTGCGTTCTTTTTCCTCTTGTAATCGTTTTTGTTCTTCTTCTTTTTTCTTTTTTTCTTTTAATGCCTTTAATCGTTCTTCGATATCGTCGGGGATATAGGTGTGCTCTACTTCCTGGTTCTTTTGTTTTTTCTCATCATCGTCCTTCCTGTTTCGGAAAAAGAGCTTTGATTTTTTTTCGCTCTGATCTGCTGATGAATCCGCAGCATCACCGGTCATGGTGTGTGTGTGTTCTTTGAAGGTGTGGACGTCGATGACCTCTATTTTCTTATTCGGATGGTCTTCCGTGTCGACATCGTCTTTTAATAAGGTAGAAAATGAGCTGAAATCGTTCTGATTCTTGATAGGAAAGAGATTGACTGCTTTCTGGGATGAGGCCGTGTCCCCGGAAAGATCGTTCAGATCGATGACCTCCACGCGGTCTGCTCCCAAGGATGGTTCCTGTGAGATCGTCTCGAGGAACTCGTGGCTGGTGATGAACCGGAATTCAGGAATACCGGACAGTTCGGTTTTGAACTCCTCCGGCATTGCTTGTGTGTGCGTTCGTGGTGGTTCAACAGGTGGCTTCCAGGCTATCTCCTCATGGGAGAATGCTTTGTTGAGTGGTGGTCGTGGTTCGATGGGCGTCGGTGGCTGGGGTGGAATGATGGGGGGTTCATGGAACGCCGGTGCAGCGATGGGTTCGTTTTCGTGTTCATCAAGCAGCGTATCGATTTTCTTAATCATCTCAAGGTGAAAATCAAGCGTATTACGCGCAGGTATAAAAGAAGGTGTGGTGGTTCCAACACGGGCGGTGGTGTTCGAGAGATGAATCCTCAATGGTGCGTTCCCGTCTTTGGTGTTTTTTTCAACAGATTGCATACGGTTCCCATCCCATCCTGTAGAGCTGATGCTCTACGTGAATGATTTAACGTTACATCCCAATTTTGTGCTATATAGGTAAGGAACTATTTTCTAATAAACATTTCGTTTCTCTGCACCGCAGTCATGGTCAGGTGTGGTAAGGAGGCTGACAGGAGGCTGTTGAAAATTGAGGGAGTGGAGGAGAGGTGTATTCTACATCTTTTATTATTAGCAGGGGATGGTGTTTGTTCGTTTTGTGATTTGCCGGTTTTTTCATTTTACCAAGGAACCTATAAATATGGTGAGCAGGAAAATATGGTGCTAGGATTGGTATGCGTAGGCATCCTTGGTATGGAGAGAAACCAATAAAAACGGTTTGAAAGACAACAGATGAGGGATATGGAGGTGGTTGATGTTCTATCTGTTCTTCAAAAAGTTTTTATACCAAGTATCATATGCATCTTCCAATAAAAAAAGCTTTGAAAAAAAGCTAGGAGAGAATGGGTAAAATGAAAGCAAATAGAAAATTTATAGAAGCAGATGAACGCGCAGTCTCCGCTGTTATTGGAGTCATTTTAATGGTGGCCATAACAGTCGCGATTGCCGCCACCGTGTACGTCTATGTCAGTGGAATGATCGGTGGAACGAAGAACCAGACACCGAATGTCGCGTGTACGACGGATTCGACCGCGAACAGAGTAACAATCGCCACTGCAGATGCAAATATAAAATGGTCTGATGTAAGAATTTCATTAGATACTGCAGTTACTGGCTGGTCGGTTTATACTAGTGCTGGGGCACCGATAGGGTATAATGATGCTACGACTCAACCATTCACCGGGGCGCAAATGATTTATGCTGGTGATTATCTGTTATTAAATGGCACAGTCGGTAACGTAAAAGTAACCCTGATGTACGCACCAACAAACTCATTACTCGGTTCGTGGACCGTAAACGTCTAATCATCCAACATCTTCTTTCTTTATTTTTTTATTTTTTCATAATTTAAAAAAAAAAAATTTATTCGATTAAATCAGAAATCATTAAGATGGAGAAACTGAGGATGTATCAAATGAAAAAGTATCCACAAAATCAATTCGCGGTTTCAGCAGTTATCGGGGTCATTATTATGGTTGCAATCACTGTTACAATGGGCGCTGTAGCATACGCATATTTTACAGGGATGATTGGGGAGCAGAATAGAGCAACTCCTGCGGTTTCCTTTACACCATCTTCCACAGATAAAACGATTACTGTTACGACTGCGGATATCGACATATTTTGGAAAGATATCAACATCACCATTACAAACGCAACTACGTATACCTACTATACAAAAACTGGAATAGTTAAAGCAGGGGATACAATAAACCTGCAGACCGATCCCAATCCAATTCTTAGAGGGACTGTGACGGTAATCTTCAGATTCATACCGACGAATTCAGGCTTAGGATCATATACTCTTGAAAACGTCTAAAAATATTTGAATTATAATAAGGTTAAAGAAATAAATTATTATTAAATCATTATTTTTTATTTATTATTAATGAGACAGAAAACTTATTATCTCTTTTAAAAACGTTTCTTTTTTTTCTTTTGGAATCACCGCACCAAGCACCTCTTTTTTTCCACCACAACGATACCCACACATTTTTCCTTGTTGGATTAATGGTTGAAGGTCCTTTTTGCTCCGGACATATATCTGGTCCATTTCCTTGAAAAACCCGGTGTTCACTACCACTGCATCTTTTCCCGTTTTCCATGCGATTTGTCGTGTCACGGTTGAAATGATATTAAATTTGGTATGAATGCGTTTTAAAAGAACATGGTCTTTTTCTTCATAGGGAGCGTCGACAGAGTGTGCTATTTCTTTTTCAAGT
>JBAZLE010000059.1:0-10991 GCA_041650455.1 Thermoplasmatota archaeon
CGCTTGAATCGTGTTGTTTATACGTAAAGCAAGTCCCTTAAGACCGAAATCAAAAAAATGCTGCATGGAGTAGATGATGGCTTTTCGCTCGTTTTCTAATATCTCATCTGAGGCGCAATCCTTCCAGAGGCACCATCGTTTCAGAAACTCGTTGATCTCATCCATGTTGGTTTCTGAGATATCCTCGATGGTATACGAGAAATTTTTTGTGAACTTGTTGAGTCGGTTCCGTATTTTCCCATATTTCGTCCCAGGCAGGTCGGCGAGGTCTGAGGTGCGGTACACATAGTCAAAGAAATCTCTGTCCGCTTCTATCTGAAGGGATGGGAACTGTGTGGTGAGAAACTCTTTTTCTGTTGTTTTTATGAACCCGAAGCGGCAGTCTTCTTTTTTTGCGAGATGTAATACCTGTTTGAAGAGGTCTTTGTTTGTTTTTCCTGAGGGCGGATGAAGCACGGTTTGATGGTTATCTTTGCTTAGAATGATGAGGTTGTCTTTGCTCATGGTATAGCGATAGTCGACATACTCTCCCCAGCTGACCATGGTGGTGAATACTTCGCCGCTGTGGGTTGGAGGATACCGCAGAGCGTGGGTATCGAAGAGGGGTTTATCCTGGAGGCGGATTTTTTGGAAATCCTCAAGGGAGAGCATGTCCTATTTCTCCCTTTTGTAGAGCAGCGGGATATGCTGGTCCATGGGGCGAAAGCCAAGGGTGGTGTAAAACGTGCTGCTTCCTGGTTCTGCGATCAATCCTATCCAGGTGATTCCGTGTGTAAGACAGGCGTCGATGAGGGTGTGAACGATTTTTTTGCCGATGCCCTGACCACGGTAGGAAGGGAGTACGACGAGATCCTGGATGTAGGCATCTGAAACGCCGTCAGAGATCGCCCTGCCCATTCCGATGGCTATACCAGTGTTTTGGTCGATGGCGACAGCAAAAGCATAGCTTCCTTGTATCAACTGGGGGATTCCTATGGTAGTGTAGGTGTCTTTCCACCAGCCTGCTGATCTGTAGAGCTGGACGATTTCGTCAACAGGCCAGGAGGGCACGAGACGTATTTCTATCTGGTTTTCTTTCATTGGTAATATCCATTGCAGGTGAGGGTTCTTAGCAGGAGCTATGTTCAATGGCCGCGTAGGGACAGGCGTTGACGCACGCGCAGCATTCGATGCAGTCCCCTATTTTTTTTGCGACCGCTTTTCCGTCAACAAGTTCAAAGATTTCCACGGGGCATGCGGTGACACATTCACCGGAGCCTTGACATTTGTCGTAATCGACGGTGATGGTGATGGTTCCTTCCTTGAATTCTTTTTTCATAAGGGTCATACCTCTGTTTTTTTATTGGGGGTAACAATTCCTATTATTTTATAGTTCTTGTTTCGTGTTTTTTCGACTGTGAAAAAATATCAAGGTTTTTTTATAAAACACAGTTGTTTGAAAAACCAAAAGGCTAATCAGACGCTTTCCGTATTCGTCCTACGTGAGGGATTGTCTTGTTACAGCGAGCTGGTGAATTAGCATCTATTCTACGGCGTTCTTCTGAGGTGCATATTGTGACGCATATCGACGCGGATGGGATTACTGCTGGGGCGATCGCCTCTGAGACGTTGCAGCGGCTTGGTAAGGAGTATTCCCTGGAATGTGTCAAGCAGCTTGATGAGGTGACTCTTCAGAAGCTTCTACGTGACCAGCATGAGCTTGTCTGGTTTACGGATCTGGGGAGTGGGATTTGTATGCAGTATCCTGAGATGAAAAAAATCATTACGGATCATCATGAGTGTCCTCCTGGGTCGGATGTGTCGTTTCATCTGAATCCTCATCTGGTTGGTCGGGATGGCTCGTACGAGTTGAGTGGTGCTGGTGCGACATATCTTGTTTCCAAGGCGGTGAGTCCGAAGAATCAGGATCTTTCGAGTCTTGCGATTGTGGGTGCGATTGGGGATCTTCAGGATAGGCGGTTTTGTGAGCTGCGGGGGTTGAACGCGGAGATTGTCAAGGAGGGCAAAGAAGCAGGGGTGCTGCAGACGTGTAAGGATCTGCGGTATTTTGGGAAGGAGACCCGTCCGGTGGCAAAACTGCTTCAGTACGCCACGGATCCGATGATTCCTGGGGTGAGTGGTCGGGAGGATGCCGCGGTTGCGTTTTTGCAGGAACTGCAGATCGAGTTGAAGGAGAAAGACTCTTGGCGGAGATGGGTGGATCTCCGGAAGGAGGAGAAACGGAAGATTATCTCCGCGGTGATTCAGATGCTGCTGTCGAAAGGCTTTGGGTATCAGGTTGCCGAGCGGGTGTTGGGGGAATCCTACCTGCTGTGTCAAGAGGTAGAAGGGACCGTGCTGCATGATGCGAAAGAGTACGCGACCTTGTTGAACTCCACGGCGCGGTACGGCCAGTATGAGGTGGGGTTACAGGTCTGTCGGGGGGATCGGGGGAAATGGTTAAAAGAAGCATTGAATCTGTTAAGTGGCCATCGGCAGAACCTGGTGGAGGGGCTCCAGTTTGCACGGGAGGAAAAGATCCAGAGACGTACCTATCTGCAGTATTTCCATGCGGGTGATGGGATCCGTGATACGATCATTGGGATTGTCACGAATATGCTGTTGAACACGGAGGAGGTTGACAAAGAACTACCGCTCATTGGTTTTGCTCTTACGGAGACGGGGGAGGTGAAGGCCTCTGCGCGTGCTGCGCAAAATCTGGTGGACCGGGGCTTGGATCTTGCCTCTGCGCTGACGCATGCCGCAAAAGAGGTACACGGGGTGGGGGGTGGTCATAATATTGCTGCTGGGGCGACCATCCCGAAAGGAAAAGAAGAAGAGTTTTTACAGTTAGTGGAACGGGAGATACAACTTCAGCTCGTCTCTTGAGAGGTTTTGTAGACCTTTTCAACGGTGACTTCAAAGAGTAATGTTTCCCCGGCCAGTGCATCTAAGCTGTACCCTGCTTTTTCAATGTCCTCTCCGTAGAAATACGAGATGTACATGGAGGGAATGTCTTT
Organism: Thermoplasmatota archaeon; assembly: GCA_041650455.1. Taxonomy (GTDB): domain Archaea; phylum Thermoplasmatota; class E2; order DHVEG-1; family DHVEG-1; genus SM1-50. The sequence goes on from JBAZLE010000059.1 coordinate 3,000, forward strand.
ATAATAGCGAGGGAGGATAAACGTCCTATTGAAGGTGAGTATCTTATAGACGTCTAGAGAGGTTGGCTCTGGGCTGAGATCGTTGGTGATGGTGACATTGATGATATCACCGTCGATACTGTTGATGTGGACCGTGATGTTGACCATCTCTTCGTACCCTGGGGTCTGGAAGGTGTAGTTCTCGCCTATCACCGGTGAACATTCCACGGTAATGGTGGTGTTGTTCCAGGTTGCGGTGGTGACATTGGGGAAGATCAGCATTTGTTTTTCCCCGTCTCGCACATCAAGGATGGTATCGGTGAGATTCGTGCTTTTTGTTGGGGTGGTAAACACTGTTACGGTCGAGTCGGTGATGTTGGTAATAACCGTGGAGTTTTCCCAGATGTAGTGTGGGGGTGGATAGATGACCATGTCGGTTTCATTGGTGCTCTGAAGATCCCTTATCACCAGTTGTGGCATCGTAAAGTTCCCCAAATTCTCCATCTGAATCCATTTCACGGTCAGGTTCTCACTGGTGTAGTCTGTGACTTGAACCGTCTGATTCATACCAAACGCGAAGTATTGGCTCGTGAAAACCGCTCCGACATCAAACTTGTTTGTCCCATATGCTTTCTCTGGAGGAATCGGGCCGATTGTCTTTGTTTGTCCTTCCTGCATCCCGATAAGCCCATCCATGAATCCTTCGATCATTCCAGCGGTATACCCTGATTTTGGGGATGTCGCGTTTTGGTCGTAACTGACAAATACCTTCAGCGCTGTCGCATTGGTTTTATTTGCCCAATCGACGTAGGAGGAGTCAAACACGGTGTTGTTTGACGCGTACCGACCGATGTAGTTGACATCAACGCAGTCACCCTCGGTTATCGTTGGTTTCTCCTTGAAGAGATTTTCAAAAATATCTGTATTCGCGGCCACTAAAAAAACTGAAAGGGCAGCAACAACCATGATTACTAGCGCGATAAGAGCGATTTTTTCCTTTTGCATGAGCGTGCACAATGAAATTGATATATATTAATCTAAGCCTGCTGTTTCTTTCCCAGTACGCTGAGATATGTTTTGATGAATTTTGCGGCTAGAACCGCGGTTTGGCCTTGGTCGTAGGGTGGGCATACCTCAACGAGATCACAACCGATTAGGTTGGGAGCAAACGCCTCGATGATTTCTATCACCTGCATCGGGGTGAGTCCGCAAGGTTCTGGGGTGCTGGTCCCTGGTGCGTAGGCAGGGTCGACGACGTCGATGTCCAACGTCAGGTAGATTTTTTTTCCGTTGAGTTGTTTTTTTGTGTGTTGGATGATCGTGTTCAGTCCGTGGGTAGTGATGGTGAACGCGTCACGGAAAAAAAGCCCTTGTGTTGTTGCTTGGTCATATTCTTCCTTCTCCGCGGATCGGAGGCCTAATACCGCGATGTTCTGGATGGGGAGATGATCCGTGATTCTCCGGATGACGCAGGCGTGGTTATAGCGGTCGTTTTTGTATTCCTGGCGGAAATCTATGTGGGCGTCCAGTGAGAGGACCGCGATGTCCTTGGGGAACGCGGCAACGATCCCTGGGGTGATGGAGTGGTCTCCTCCGATGGCGATCGGGATCTTCTGTGCGGCAAGTATCTTTGCAGTGAAGGTTTTTACTGTGTTGTATACTTCTTTTGAGGTGAGGTTGTTGACCTCGAGATTGCCATAGTCATGGACGGGGATGTCCTCGAAGTTCACCCCGGTTCGCAGATCGTATCGCTCGAAGTTCCAGCTTGCTTGGCGTATCTCAGCGGGTGCTTTATCCGCCCCGTGGCGGAAGGATGATGTTTTTTCAAAAGGGACTCCGAACAGGATGAACGATGCCGCGTCATAGCTTGTTTCTGCGTCTGCAAAATAATCTGGGAACTCCATAATGACCGAAACCTGTCTGTTTTTTTTCTAAAACTGTTACACACGGGTGATTTTTCGTTTCCCCATCGCCTGCAGGTACAGGATTTCTTTTCCTGGTTCGAGCTGGCCTTTGAGGTCCTCAGGGATGGGCATTTCAAAAGTCTCATAGGTCTCCATATCCATGAGCTGGACGACCTCTGTTCCCATTAACGCCAGGATCTGGGCACTGCGTTTGTCGATGATAGGGACGTGGACCTTATGTTTCACCGGGTGGACGACACTGCGTTTCTGTTCGTCGAAGATGCCGACGGCGTCTATCCGTGCTTTTGCCTCACCATGCTTCCCTGGTTTTGAGGTAGAAATACTCTGGATCTTGCATGGTTCTTCATCGATGAGTACATATCGACCTACTTTTAATTCTCGTACTTCAGCCATTTCTTTCATGCGGTTTCACCTTTTGGGAGTTTGTAGACGATATCATGCTCCCGTACCTTGTCTTGTACCTTAATTCCGATAGCATCCCCTGGTTTTGCGATGTCAACAGGAGCCCGGTTGATCTCCATCCGGTCAATGCGCTGGGTGAAGTCGGTATGGGCTCCGACGAAATGAACGGTATCACCGATTTTGAGTTCTCCATCGGTGATTTTGATAGCGGCAACGCTGATATGTGTGAAGAAATGCTCTACGATTCCGATTTTTTCTTCCACCATAGCTATTCACCACCCCCTAATAGGAAAAGGTATACTTAAGTGTCACCTTTCTCCTTATTTTGCCACCAGTTCATAGATTGCTTTTTTCCCATGTTTCGTGCAGATGAACGCTTCCCAGTTCTCATCCCAGAGCATCTCGTTTTTGCATTCTGGGCAGGCCAGACTTTCGATGACAGTGCGTTGGCTTTTCACCCGGGTTTTCACGACCTGGACTTGCATTTTCTTTCCTGGGTTTAATGAATCAATGACATAGACAATGCCCTCGGGCGGTAGATATGGAGTACTATCACTTTTCATTCGTTTTTTCCGGTAGGCTTTCATTTGGATCTTGTATTTTTCCATCATTGTTTGTCTTCGGCCCATAGGTTTCACCACAATATTTGAATAAAAGGAATAACATGTTTGTTTATTAAGCTCTTTCTCTATTGCGTGACGTGATATGACTATTGAGCACTTTGGTTTAGATCTTCAGATTCAGAAAATCCTTAAGAAGCAAGGGATAGTGGACTTCTATCCTCCGCAGGCGGAGGCGTTACCGTACGCGTTACGGGGGGAGCATCTCGTGCTGTCCATTCCGACTGCTGCAGGAAAAAGCCTGGTGGCGTATCTCGCGATTATTCACCGGTTACTCCAGGAGGGGGGAAAAGCCTTTTATATCGTGCCGTTGCGTGCGCTTGCCAGGGAAAAATACGAGGATCTGAAGGCGTTTGAACCGTTAGGGTTGAAAATCGGTCTTTCGACGGGGGATTTGGATGAGTCTGATGTGCGTCTGTCCAAATATGATATCATCGTGTGCACATCGGAGAAGGCTGATTCCCTGCTCCGTCATGGGCTACGTTGGGTGGATAAAATCAAGGTACTGGTGATCGATGAGGTGCATCTCATCCATGACCCTGCCCGGGGTCCGACGCTTGAGGTGATTATCGCCCAGATAAAAGCACTCAACCCGGCAACACAACTGATTGCGCTGTCTGCGACCATAAAGAACGCGGTGGAACTTGCGGATTGGCTGGGGGGCAAACTCATCCAGTCCGACTGGAGGCCAGTCGTTCTCAAAGAAGGAGTGTTTTTTCACAATACCATCAAGTATAATGATAGCTCGACAAAGAAGATGATGGGTGACACAAAACAAGCCTTGGAGTTATTGGTCCAGGAATCACTCAAGGACGGGGGACAGACCCTGATTTTTGTGAACAACCGGAAATCCACGGTGTCTCTTGCGAACCGGTTATCCAGCGTTGTTGCCGCCCATCTCAGTGACAAGGAAAAAACAGAGTTAAAAAAACTCGTCCGTTCGATGAAACACGAACAAACCGAAATCGCAAGCATCGAGCAGTCGTTGGTTACGAGCGTCGAGCATGGGGTCGCGTTTCATCATGCGGGCTTGGAGAGCAGTCAACGTCGGCTGGTGGAACAAGGATTCAAAGACCATCGGATCAAATGTATCGTCGCGACCCCGACACTGGCCGCGGGTGTCAACATCCCTGCTCGTCGCGTCATCATCCGGGATTTATGGCGCTATGATGAGAATTTTGGCATGGCTCCCATTCCGATCCTGGAGTATAAGCAACAGGCGGGTCGAGCAGGTCGCCCTCGCTATGATACGGTCGGGGAGGCGATCACGATAGCAAAAGACAGCAATCAGCGGGACCAGATTTTCTACAATTACATCCTGGCGGATACCGAGCCGATCTATTCAAAATTAGGCAGTCAATCTGCGTTACGCATGCATCTTCTTGCTGCGGTTGCCACCCAATTTGTCCATTCTGCTGATGAGATGTACCGGTTCATCCAGAGCACGTTTTATGCGTACCAAACCGATGAATTCACCATTAAAAAAGAAGTCGATGTCGCGGTAGAATTCCTCAGAGAACATCAGCTGATTGAAGAGACAGAAGACCAATATCTCGCAACGTTGTTTGGGACAAGAACGTCCTCGTTGTATATCGATCCATTATCAGCGATTCAACTCAAAACTGCATTGGAGCGTTCAAATGAGAAAGAGGCCACCCCCTTATCGTTTCTCCATGCGATTTGTGCGACGCCGGATCTTCGGTCCTTGTATCTGCGAGGGTCTGATGTGTGGGTGGAGGAAAAAGCAGACTGTGTGAAGCATTCTCTGCTGCTGGATGTTCCGCTTGCTTCAAGTGATGAGTATGAATGGTTTCTGAGTGATCTGAAGACAGCATTATTGTTGGAGGATTGGATCGATGAAAGGCCCTATGACGCGCTCGTCCAGAAATATAACATCTGGCCAGGGGATGTCCACAGCGTCGTTGAGATGGCGGAATGGTTGCTGCATGCGACGCGAGAGTTCGCCCGGATGTATAATTTTTCCTGTGTCTCGGACGTGAGCGATCTGCTCATACGAGTACAAAATGGATGTAAGGAAGAACTGCTGAACCTGGTCAGTTTGAAGGGGATCGGTCGGGTGCGTGCCCGCTCGTTGTATCATGAAGGGTTTCATTCCGTCAATGATTTACGTACTGTCCCCGTGGAGCGGCTTGCGAAGATAAAAACGATTGGAACCGCTGTTGCCAAGAACATCAAGCAACAGATCGGGGAAAGTGGGATGCGAGGAAACAGGCAACTTCGGGGGTCTCATCGATGATCACCGTCGTTGGAGCACGTGGGACGCTGAAGGATATCGATGGGTTTGTGCAGCAGCTTCTTGCGTTTTCGAACAAGGAACGTCTCGTCATACAGGCATTTGACGCAGCCATGATTTACAATACCGATCATCTTGTCTCAGCAACGATTCATGCAAAACGAGCGTTCGAACAGGGGACGAACGCGACCAACTCTCTTGCCTTGGAAATCTTACTGTATGCTGCAGGGGAGCGGCAGATTCAAAAGGCGATACGGAAAATCGGGGTGAAAAAAGGAAAACACCCCGTTGTTTTTGTACTGACAGATCCAATATCTGGGAAAAACAAAAGGAATCTTGAGAGAACAGTGATCCAACGGCTTCTCCAAACCTTTCGTCTTACCCGTGATGACACCGTACTGAAAGGAGATAGAACAACTCTGAAACGGTTCGGTATCATCGATGAGGAGTTATCAACCATTCCCGAAGAAAAATATGGGGAACTCTTGCTTGAGAAGGTTGCATTGGTCGACGTCATCAAATAATAAAAAATACATCACACTTTTTCAACACGGATACTCTTTTGCATCTCCGATATCCTTATTAAAAGAATTCTGTTTTCGAATTCTGGACACGATTTTCCTTTCTTTTCCATGGAAAGGTGTATCATTTCCTTTAAAACATGCCCGTATGGGGTAGCTTGGATATCCTAGAGGCCTGCGGAGCCTCGGACTCGGGTTCGAATCCCGATGCGGGCGTCATAATACCTCTAGAGTTCTAGGTTAACGATTGCTCACAGAGAATAGAAAACTTTGTCCAAAATTTTTAGGTCGTTGAAAAAATCTATTGTGTTTCTCATTGAAAACAAAAGAGAGGATGGGGTTCGTACCCCATGAGAAGGCGGAGGATTGGAAATCCGTTAGGGAACCGCTCTAGCAGAAAGTGCAAAAGCTGCAGGAGGAGTGGAGTAGCTGTGTAGGGCATGGTTATAGGCAACGGATCAGACCAAGGGCTTTCTGCACCAGAAGGATCCTTTGCTTTGACTCGAATGCTATACTGTCCTTTTACACTCCAGGATTTCTGGGCAGTTGCGAACGCTCCTGATTGATACGGGCCAATCCACTCGCTAAACGTCCCGTCACCCCAGTCCCACATATAGGAGAGTTGATCATTGTTGGGGTCGGTAGTCCGTGTTGAATATTTGTATGTCGTGCCTACTTTTCCTTTTTCTTCTCCTTTCGGTGTTTCAGGCTTGTTGGGTGCTTCATTATCGGATAAGACGGTCACATGGATAATGGGGCTATACCACCAGGTTTGTCCGAAGATTTCTTCGGCACCATCAGTTCCCTGAATCAATTCATAGTAGGAATCGTCAGTCCGTTCTTTTAGAATCCGTAAATATGAAGTAGTGCCGTAGACATCTGGTCGGAGCACGTTTGTATAGACTTGATCAACCTGTGCTTTTACCACGAAATAATATTCTCCTGGGACGGTTATCATGATGTTCTCCGTATAGGTCGTACCTGTGGTGTGTCCATTCATCGCACCATCCCATCCGGTGCCACCGATATAATCACCGCTGTGTTCATTATGATCTGTGGTGTTATACGACCAGAGGTTAATTGGGTCTGGGTTTGTCCCGTATTGCACACACGTGTGATCAACGACCATACTTCCATTGACCTGCCAGTTGAACGTGATTGGTGTATTGACATACACCTCCATGTTCGTTTGAACCGTACCTTCTAGCAATCGGACATAGGGTTGTGCGATGTCGGTTTGATGTAAAATGAAACGACGGACTTCAGCACCGTAGCGGGCAACGGTATCGTTTCCAAAAGAATCCTGGCTGGGGTTTTTCGTGTTGGACATCTCTGGGGAAAGCCATAATACTCCAGAACCCTGGTATGATCCATAATCGACATACGGAGCCTCCACAGGGTTCTTCAGAATATCCGATCCATACGCCCAAGGGCATATTCCTCCTGGGGCTTCATATCCGACCGTATCAGGAATCGTCCCAATCGAGTTTTTATCAAGATTCCCACCATAATCTCCGATATAATCACCGAGCCGTAAGGAGGATGAATCAAAGAAGTAGAAATCTGGGGGTGCATGACTGTATGATTTCCCCGTGATAGGACTGGTTCCAGAGATGCTGTCATGGTTGGAGGACCAGGAGTACAGGAGCATTCTTGCTCCCCCATGAAAATCACATCCTGCTCGGATGGTGTGATTGTTCAGGAATTTCACCAGGGTTCTTCCATTGATGCTTGCCCAGATACCACCAGTTGGGTATCCTGGGCCGTCATAATCAGCTTCTCTGTTGAGATCCCATCCGTTTGCATCATACCGTTGAGGGCCATGGTCGAAGCCATAGGGGTTATGGGAAACCTCAAGATAGATTTCCCGGTTATCCAGAAGCCATCGTAACCATTCCTTCGAGTAATCTAGGCATGGTTCGTCGGTGAACGCCATACGCAGGAGCCAATCAGTGAACCAATACATACCAATGGTTCCCACGGTTTCATCCCCATGGGGACCACCGAGGTAGAGGACTTCTGGTTTGTGAAGCCCGAGTGATTCATTCGTGATTCTGACGTAATAGTCATCGTACCCATTTGGGATTGTCCCAGTGTTGTATAATAGATTTGCCTTAAAGATTTCAATGTAGCCGGGGTATTGGCTTTCTAAGGTTTGATACCATCTGATCAGCTGTGCGTAGTTGGTTGGTTTGTTATACCAACCCGCGCCGAACGGACCGTTCTCTTCAGAACCCTGCGTGACTTGCACGGTGTTCGTCTGTTGTTGCATTTCGTGTGAATACGCAGAA
>JBAZLE010000060.1:0-10927 GCA_041650455.1 Thermoplasmatota archaeon
ATGTCATCCACACTAGTCGTAGCAAATACAAATCAAAATCAACCGACGCTCTCAACAAATGACATAGTTGCGACAAGCCAAGGCAATAGAGCTGTTGTATGGGACAATGCCATGGGCTATACAAGCGGATCACTCGCAGCCCAATATTATCCCGGGGATCTTGATGCGTTCCCAGCAGATGATTTTGAGTTAGACAAAACGTACAGCATCGACACGGTAGAATTCCAGGCCGGTTATTATAACTGTCAGTACGCCCAAGGTACGATAGACTATGGCTACATCTGGAATATCACATTCTACAGCGACAATGGAAGCATCAAACCAGGGGATGTAATTGAGGAATATTCCTTCGACAATGCATCGCTCCCACACACCTACTGGTACACTGGCACAAACCGGATCTACTTCAACTACACTGCAACATTAGACCCCCCTCTACTGTTCCATGCCAATACAAAGTACTGGATTGGAATCTATGGCTATAACCTGACATTCCCCCAAATGGGCTGGGTCAGACACAATGAGTCAAATGGTGGGATAAAGCTGCATATGGGTGTGTTCAAATCAGCGTACTTTAGTTTCCCGGACTGGATAAACACAGATAATGCATCGTTACTGGGGGCACCAAACGATTTTAACTTCGCGCTCGGAGGAACCGAAGTCGCTGCACCAGCGCTTGAAATCACCTCGATTGCAGGACCCATCGGTGTCACCGCGACCATTAAGAACACGGGTGATGCCCCAGCGACCACCGTGGACTGGGATATTGCTTTCACTGGCGGATTCATCCTCCTTGGTGGTGCGAAAAGCGGTTCCATCCCGCAGATTGGTGTAGGCGAAGCCGCGGACGCAAAGATCCCGTTCGTGATTGGGTTTGGGAAATCCGTCATCGGTGTCAACGTCACCTGTGCCGAGGGAGCAACCGCGAGCAAAACCCAAAACGCGACAGTACTGCTCATCTTCGTACTGACGAAATAACCTCTCCCCCCCTTTTTTTTTTTTATCTTTTAAAGCGAATTTACCGTTCAGAGACAACAAGACCACCTCTTCTGCTTTTTCCGGTTCTTTGAAAAGAAATATATTTATACCTGTAAATGATTTTTATTTTTGGATTTGGAAGGAGGCAAAAAATATGAGACAAAAGACTATTTTGAAACAAGCTGTTGTTTTGCTCCTCATGGCACTGATGATTGTCTCATCAGGGGCTGTCGGAACAGATACATCCACCACGGAACGTGTTGTTCAAAACCAGGCGACCCTGGGTTCTGCTCGTTTGGACCGTGCGCTTGTCTGGGACAATGTGGTCGGGGTCTCCGGATCTCTGGGTGGCATTATCGTCGCGACCGTCCGAACCGAGGGCACTGCGTTTCCCGCGGATGATTTCCGGTTCGGTTCCGAAGCAACCGTTGAGAGTGTCTTCTGGGAGGGTGGATATTTCCAATGTCAGTTAGCCACCGGGCAGCATGATTACAACTGGGACTGGCGCGTGATTTTCTGGTCTGATGACGGCATGGGAGACCACCCCGGCAGCGAGATTTATAATCAGACGATCCCGGACGCACTGATCGCTAGAACCTTTTGGTATAATTATACGCACCCGGACAATGGGAACACGTATTGGGTAGCACATTACTCTGCGGACTTACCCACACCGATCACGTTTGATGCCAACACAAAATACTGGATCACGGTTCAAGGCATTCAGACTCCGAACAGCTACCCGCAAGCCTGCTGGGCGCGCCATAACAATACGCACGGGGGGATTCTGCTGCATGAGGCGGAGATCCTCGCAGCATATTGGGGGTATACCACCTGGACGAACATCTCGACACTGGTGACCGATCATCTACCCCATGACCTGAACTTCCAGCTTTATGGCACCGGCGGGGTGGACATCACACCACCAGTGACCACCGCGACGCTGGAAGGAGAACAAAGCGGGGGAGTGTTCATCTCTGATGTGACCGTGACGTTGACTGCGACGGATGATTCCTCTGGTGTGGCGTACACCAAGTTTAACGTTGATGGAGGCGGGTGGAACAATTATTCGACCCCCTTTATAGTCCAAGGCAACGGGGAGCACACGGTGGAGTACTACTCGGTGGATAACGCAGGGAATGTTGAAACAACGAAATCCACGACGTTCACCATCCAATACCCGACGGTTCTTTCGATTACCCTCAAAGGTGGCCTGGGGGTTTCCGCGGTGATTAAGAACACCGGAACGGAGGATCTGACCAACATCGCCTGGTCTATCACCCTGGATGGGAAACTGATCTTCGTTGGAAAGACCAAATCCGGGACGATCAGCGCCCTTGGCGTCGGAGAGGAAGTCACGGTGAAGGATTTCGTCATCGGCTTTGGCAAGACCGGTATCGAGGCGACCGCGGGAGAGGCGACCGCGACTGCAGAGGGGACCGCCCTGCTGTTTTTCGTCCTCGGGGTAAAATAAAAAAACCCTCTTTTTTTTCTTTCTACCGTAGTGTTTCCCCTTTTCTGGTGAAGAAAACATTTAAACCAGGGAAGCATCATTCTTGTATCTGGGGGAATAATGAGATGAAACAACAAGGACACCGCCTGATCGGTGGTCTACTGGGAGTGATTTTCGCTCTTATCTTTGTAATCGGAGCAGGAAACATCAGGGCGATTGCAGAGGGGGGGCTGTCGGAGGACCGGGATGGCTGGGAGCTGCAATGGAGCTATGCGTTTGGCGGAAATGGCCATGCACAGTTCGCTCAGCCGTTCGGTGATATCGACGATGATGGGGTTACCGAAATCCTCCTGGGGGGCTATGAGAACACCGGCGTCTGCCGGATTTATTCATATGATGCCGCACAAGAGAACTACATCGAGGAGTACTCCTGGTTTGTACCGGGTGGGTCGTATCATTCTCCGTCAGGTGCCTGCGTGGTTGATCTGGATGAGGACGGGGACTTGGAATTCTGTGTCTCCTGGGCGTACTCAGCTGCAGACGGGGTGTACGCCTACAGCTATGATGGAACGACGCTCACAACACTGGATTATTACGCGGGGACCGGGGTGACGTTCGTGTACGATATCTACAGCTGTGACTACGATGATGATACCCATCAGGAGGTATTGATCGCCAACGACCCCAACACCGGCGGGATCCATGTCAGTGCCCTCGGCTGGGATGTGCAGAGCAGTTCGTTTGTCTACGAGACCTCCTGGACCTGCGCGAGTGGGTCAGGGTACGCCGTGCCGATGGTCTGGAGTGGGGATGTGGATAATGACGGCAAAACCGAGGTGATCGCGGATGTCTCCAATCTGAATTCTGCGACCGCGGGCACCTGGGCGTTGAACTGGGAGCAAGACACCCAGGAATGGATCGGGGTGCCGGTCTGGACGAGTTATCCTGCGGGGACGACCGTGTTCGGGGTTGGTGTCGGTGATGTGGATGGTGATGGGACCCCGGAGATCGGTGTCGGCTCCTACGGAGGGACACCCGGGGGCTGGTTGTTCGAATGGGACGGGTCTGCTTACGTGCCGGTCTGGCAGGGGTCGTATCCAGGTCAGGAGCCGGTGATCGAGTCGGTTGCGGTCGGTGATGCGGACAACGATGGTGCCCTGGAGTTCTGTTTCGGAACCGGGAACGTGCATGTGATCGGTTGGAACGGAACTGAGTATGCCGAAGAAGCGACGCTGACCGGTCCGACCAATATGCTTGCTGGGTTGAACATCGGTGATTGCGACTCTGACGGCCTCAATGAGATCAAAGGCTGTGAGATCCTCGGGGGAACCGGGTCGGAGTTCATCTGGCAGTACGTGATCACGGACGTCGTACCCCCGATGACGACGTGTCATCTCGACGGGGAACTGCTCAATGGCATCTACCGCAGCGACGTGACCGTCAGCCTCACCGCGATGGACAACGAATCAGGGGTCATGATGACACAGTATCAGCTGGACGCGGGGGGCTGGGTCACCTACACCGGGTCGTTCATCGTCTCTGCGGAAGGAGTCCATCGCCTTGCGTTCTACTCCGTGGATCACGCAGGGAATGTCGAACCAGAGAACCACTGCACCTTTACCATTCTGCGCACACTACCGCTTTCCATCACCGTACACGGCGGAGTTGGTGTCTCGGCCGTTATCAAAAACGAAGGAGATATCGACTTTACCGCTCTGCCCTGGAGCATCACCCTTTCGGGAGGCATGCACCTCAAAACACCGGAAGTTTCCGGGAACATCCAGCAGCTTTCCGGCGGGTCGTCAGCGACAAAAAAACTCTCGGTCCTGGGCCTGGGGAAAGTCACGATCACGGTGACGGTTGATACCATTCAGGTGACGAAAAAAGGATTCGTGGTGTTGTTCTTCGTGCTGGGTGTGGGCTAACTCCCTGCATTCTTCTTCCCTTTTTTTCCTGATGGTTCACATTTCATGATCGTACGGTAATAGGGGAGAAGTTCAAAAAGCTCCTCCAGCTTCCACAGCAGGAATCCCAGGTCGATTTCCTTTTCGTTCGTTTCCTCTTTTTCATCCAACTCTTCTTGCATACTCCCTCACATAGTATTATTTATCATTGATGATTTATATAATTTGCTTTTCATTTAAGACACGAGACCACTGTCGATTCAACGTTCAGACCCGCTCTTGGTCGTATTATCTGAACCTCTGTAAGGATTCTTGTTTTCAAAAAACGAGGTTTGTATGATACAACTTTTGTTTCAAAACATATAAATAAGGAGGCGTCTTTAAGTATTGATGACGGAGAAAAAAAAGTGGACTATGCCCCCAGACAACGTCTGCCTGTTGCATACATGGAACCGGTTCGGTTTCCTGCTGGTAGCGGCTGCTTTTTTGCTTGGGTTCTGTGCTGATGTGGTGGTGGTGTCATCCGCCCAGACCGACGTGTTCATTGCCACGGATGCTTTGCAGTTGAGCAGCCTGCTGGTGAAAACTGATTACGCAGAGATCGTCTCTGACCCGGGGTTGAACACCAGCACCATTATCCTGAATGGGGCGTTAAAGAACCTGGTACAGCTCCCCGAGGAAAGCCAAGTCGTCCTCCTTCCGAATGATCGCCTTGCTATTAAATCATATGATGAGACCAGCCTGCTGCCCGAGGGTAGCACGGTCGTCTTCTACGACGAAAAACCCTTGGTACGGATCCCGCAGGAATCCGAGGTGCTCGCGGTCTCCACCGTGGTGGAATCCCCGCTGCAGGAGTTCACGACCAACACCAAGTTCATTCAATCGATCCAGGAGCTGGATGTCTACCAGGTGCAGATCGTGTTTTTTGAGCTTGCCAAGGAACATCTGGATGTGCCTTTGGCTTCTTACACGATCGACTGGGGTGACGGCTCTTCGGAGACCTATATGGGGGAGACGATTACGGTGTCCCATGTGTATCAGCGCAGCGGGACGTACCGCCTGCTGCTGAACGTCTCTGATGCCCTGGGGTTTTCGTATATGACCACCCAGTGGCTCACCGTGGATTACGAGGGGCATCTGACGCATTCCTCGTTGTGGGTCAATAAGAATAAAGGTCCGCTGACCGCGCTGACCGCGACGTTTAGTGTGCTGGCGGTGGGACTTGCAGTGTTCACGGAGACCGGCCGGTACCGGCTGCTGATGCTGTTTACCTTACTGATGCCGTTCTACTCACGGATCTCAAAGGAGGATGTCCTGGACCAGTTCGTCCGCGGGCAGATCTACGGATACATTAAAACCAACCCTGGGGTGCATTACAACCAGATCCTCCGGGAGGTCGGAGTGAAGAACGGGACGCTGTCGTATCATCTGGGGGTGCTGGAGAAAACCGAGCTGATCCAGTCTCGTCGGGAGGGGTTGAAATATCGGGTGTTCTACCCCACAGGGATGAGTTTTCCGAAATCCGAGCGGTTCCGGCTCACCGCGCTGCAGATTCAGATCCTCAACGCGTTGAAACGACAGCCAGGCATTACCCAAAAAGAACTCGCCATCCTGCTTGACCAGAAGCCGCAGACCATCAACTATAACATGAAGGTGCTGGATCAGGCCAACCTGGTCAGCGTTGTCCGGAAGGGTCGGAGGACGACGTGTTTTGCTGTCGAGCAGCCTGCGACCATGGCTGATTAACTTTGGAGTACTTTTTTTTTCATGGCAACCGTTAAAAACAGAGAGACAATAGCCTGGTTTCATGCGAACGTTGATAGCGGTGTGTGGGAGCGATTCTGATGATCCTGCGTTATCCTCGGTGATGCTGCAGACCGCGGAGCGGGTCGGTGCGGGGATCGCGTCTCAGGGCGGGATCCTGGTGTGTGGCGGCCGTGGCGGGGTCATGGAGGCAGCCTGCCGGGGTGCGAAGACGTGCCAGGGGCTGACCGTCGGCATCTTGCCTGAATCGAAGCAGGAGGCAAACGCCTTCGTCGACGTCCCTGTGCCGACGGGTCTGGGGATGCGACGGAATCTTTTGGTGGTGAACGCAGCAGACGTTGTCATAGCGATCGGTGGACGGTGGGGGACGCTGTCTGAGATTTGTTTTGCGGTGATCTTTGAAAAACCCGTGGTGTTGGTCGCAGGCACCGGCGGGTGTGTCCAGGAGCTCGCCTCAGGCTTGTTGATGAAGCAACACCGGTCGTTGCTGCATGTGGCCTGCTCTGCGGAAGAAGCGGTGGAAAAAGCCTTTTCCCTGGTGCCGCAGTAGCGGGTGGTAATTTTTCATTTCGCAAATCTGCTTCACAAGGTTTATATAATCGATTTGTTAAAGTATAACATAAGAGGATCTGGAGATGTTTTCACTTCCTTTTCCTTCCATCTCTCCTATGCCCCTTCCAGATCCTTCCTACCTCCCTTCTCCGCAAAACTCTTTTCCTCCCCCACATTTCTGAATCTTTTCTTATGAAAAAAAGAATGAACGGGTTACAGGGTATCGTTGCGCATCATGCGTCGGCGTGCTTCCGCTTCAGCACGATTCGGGCTCATACCCTCTGAAATCAAATGATGGTAAATGGCATCTTTGTAGAGGTCCTGGAGTTCTTTTTTGGCCATGGAGTTCACATCCCACTATTTTTATTATTTTGTAAATATATAAATGTTTCTTCATAAATTTTACAGGAGGGCTTCTTCTGATACCAACCAAAGAACACAGATTCAGTAAAAAAAACACCAAAAAAACCAATGAGCCGTTGAAAGATTCGTTCAAAAAAAGAGTACATCAGCACGTATTATGGTACGAGCTGTATCGCACTGATGTCCCGGGGAAGACCCATGGAACGAGCGATCGCGGCACATTTCGTCCGCAGCAGGTACGCGACAGGCCGATAGCTTGTCTCAGAGAACGATTCATAATTCGCCATCCCCTTCGCAATAATAACGTTCGCACGCTCCAACGCGTCGATGACCTGACGAGGTAATCGAGCGAAATCCACGCCGACCGCGAAACACCCGGTGGTCAACAGCTCATCAGCAACCTCCCCCAGCCGGATGTCTGCTGCATCCTGCATCGTGGCATCAGAAAGGATCGGTTCGCCTTTCACGACCACGGTCAGATGCAGACCTGGGTTGAAGACCTTCAGCTCCCGGCACAGCAGCTTATCAAACACAATCTCCCCGCAGTTGTCTGTGAACAGCACCACAGAGGTCGCATCCCTCAGCAGCGCCTTGAGTGTTTCGTAATCGTCATGTCCCAGCCCCTCTGCATACAGCTGCTCAAAAACCTCTTGCAGCATCTCTGGATGAGCGCTCGCCCCGTCGATCCCGAAATCCATAATGTTACCGATGATCGCACATTGCATGCTGGCTTTCAAAGGATCCCCTGCGATTTTTATCAGCTGCTCCACCCGGGGCACCAGGGTCGCTGCGATCTGGTTGCTTCTCTGCTTTAATGTCTTATAGGGATCCTTGTTTCCTAACGCCTCGTAGACCGCCTGATGCACCTGGGTCGCAATCGTCGCACTACACACCGCTGGGTCGTAGAGCTTGGCCAGCATCGCACATGCGGTGCGTAACGCCTTGATCCGCTTGTTTGCATCCGTGGTGCTCAGCTCGGTTTCAAACACCATCCGTTTGAGCAAACACGGGAGGCATTCCGTCTGGATTTTCATACTATGCCCTGGAAATGACATGCGCTATTTATCTTTACTGCTCGACACAGAACATGCTTCCAGCATCCCAGGAGAGGCCTCCGAGTCGTCCTGTTTGGACCATGGAACGAAATATTAATATATCCACAAAATCACCCTTTATTCATGAGTATGTGGAACGGGATGTCACCTATGAAAAAAACACTCCTTGGTTTCGTCCTCTGTGGATTGATGCTAGCGACCATACTTCCCACCAGCGGTCTAGCCGCCCCCTGGTCCCCTAAACCAGCCCAAGCATGCAGCAGTGAGATTGGGAGATCCACGGTCCGTGGCTTTGCGTTGTACCTCGGGCCGGATGCGACCGGCAAACACGTCAGGCTTTTTGCCATCCGCCTGCATTATGTCACGGTGGCACTCAACGGGGAGCACTATCGTGGCGTAATTCTGATGAAACCAATCGAGATCCCCACCAAGGTCATCGGGTTTCACGGACGCGTGTACATCTACGCGTCGTTCTTCGGCGCCTTCAACGCATAATTTCTTAGAATTTTTCCTTTTTTTCCTCTTTTTTTCCCTATGGTTTTATAAACATGCACCAGTTGTCAAATTGTAGAGGGCTGCATTCGATGATGATTCATGAGAAGAAAAATCGGATGTTATCAGACCAGGAGTATCAGCAGGTGTTTCGCACGGCTGACCCCTTTGACCAGCTGATCATGGAGCTTGGTCACCGCGGGGTCCTGAATGTCTGTGTTGTCAGCATTCGAAACAAACCGAAGAACCATCCCTCGTAGGAGTACTCCTCCACACTGATGAGCATCGAACGGGTAATACTCCTGTAACAGAGGGCGGGGTGGATGGGTTTTTATCCCCAAAGTATAAATAGAGGATGATATTGTAGGGGGAGGTTGCAGGAAAGGAATGTTTTGGTCGATTACCATTCGAGGATGGTAATGTACCCAGGGGAGTTTCCTGTAGAGGTAACGGAAATGGTTGAAGTCGTCAAAATCGGAAACAATGGTACCCTCCTTCAGATTCGAGAGGTGCCTGATATCTATCGGGACCGTCCGTATCGATGGGATGAAGACGAGTAACCCCTTTTTTTTATTTTTTCTCTTTAGGTTAACGAGCGTTATTGTATTTTCTTTTGTATCTCTGCAAGATCGATGTAAGAGACGTTCCTCTCAGGGGTTTTTTTCTGAAATGATTTGGCTACCACAAGATAGTGTTTTTCCCAGTTTTGATGGGTGCGCAGCCATTCGAAATACTGAGTTTTTCCTTTGAGGTCTCTTAGTATTGATGTTCCATCGACATTGTTTTTCCATTTGCATTCTCCAAAGAGGATTTGTTGGCTACTGGTGTTTAGAGCAACGATATCGATTTCAACTTCTTTTCGTGTGTTTGTCTTTCTGTCCCGATAATGACCCCACCATTTTCCTGTTTTTTGTGCGGTGAACACCTGGAGTTTTTTGAGGAGTTCATCTCTGATGAGTGATTCAAATCTTCTCCCGACATAGCTAGGGAATTTTTTTTGTAATGTTTCTTCTGCAGAAAGCGTTTCCCCAATCTCAAGATTCGATTTCTGTGGTTCTGAGAATAAGAATGAGAATGAAAAGAAGTTATCTTTGATGGTATAGGTTGTTTTTTTGCTTTTGACGGTGTCGATAGGGATTTCTTTTTGTATGATTCCAAGCCGGAGGAGGGTTTTGAGGTACTTATCGATGTCATGTACTTTTATTCCTGCGGTGTTTGCGATCTCTACAACTTTGTTGTGTCCTGCTGCGAGTGCGGAAAGGATTGTTTTGTAGGTGTCTGGTTCGCGGAGTTCTTCTTTGAGGAGGAAATCGATTTCTTCGTAGAGTTTTCCTTTTTTGTTGAACAGCTGTTCTCTGATGTTGTCGAAGGTTGTTTTTTTATCAGTGAATTTTTCTAAGTAGAAGGGCACCGCACCGAGGGTCGCATAAAACTCGATGTTTTTTTCAAGGGTGTTTGTAGGATAGAATTCTTGGAAGGAGGTAAACGGGAGGGAGTCGACTTTGATGTGTGCTGTTTTTCTTCCGTACAGGGCGCTTTTGGCGCTGAGCACTCCTTTTTCCATCCTACTGATGCTGGATCCGCAGAGAATGAGGAAGATATTTGTTTTTTTGAGGATTTCATCGACGATGAGTTGGAATTGTGAGGGGACTGTGGTGTCTTTTTCTACGAGATAGGAGAACTCATCGAAGACGAGGATGAGGCGGGTGTTCTGTGTTTTTTTCGCAAGGTATGCAAACAGGTCTTCGAGGTGGTTGGTTTCGATGGGTGGTTCGTTGAGGTATTCTGCGATTTTTCTTTTGAAGCGGTGCATATTTCTTTCTGTTCCGCTTTTATCGCAGAGGAAGTAGAGGTGTGGGTTCTTGGTGATGAATTGTTTGATTAATTCTGTTTTTCCGATGCGTCTTCTTCCGTATATGACAAAGAATTCGAATCCTTTTTTTTTGTATCGTTCTTGGAGAAAAGTGAGTTCTTCTTTTCTATCGACAAACATTAGGTTCATGATGATTAGGAATGTAATCCTAATATTTAAAACTTTTTTTGCCTCACCCTTCCTGAACGATCAAAAAAGGAGATGAGGGTTGGTTTTTTCTTTTTTGAAACGGTTTTTTTTCAAAGGGGCCGCCTCATTTTTTTCCTTTATAGATTTCTTGGTTTCTCTTCTACCCATGAGAACGGAGAAAAAGTTTTGAGTATCCTAGCACAGAACTGAGACCATTTAATGTAATAACCATTTCCAGATGGGGAGGACCTGTATGGTTTTGTTGTCTATGGTGAGTTTTTTTTCTTGGTCAAAGGTAAGAATGGCTCCGTTCTGGATATGTAATATGGTCATCGCTTGATTCAGACCTTGTACCTCCCGTTGG
>JBAZLE010000061.1:0-10916 GCA_041650455.1 Thermoplasmatota archaeon
CCTTATATGCGAAAGGATAATCCCATGTATATTCCGGTCCAGGGCCATCCAGAGTGACCTGCAAGAGGTCATTAAAATAAAACTCCACCCGGTTCATCCCGCTTGTTGCATCCGTTGCTGTTGCGCGAAACGTGATCGCCCATCCGCAGAACACCGTCTGCGTGATACAATAATCGAGCAGCAACAGTGGTTTTGTTTGGTCCATAGCACACGTGACATTCTTCGTTGGTTCTGTATTGCCCGCGTTATCAACAGAATAATACTCTATGACAATATGAGACCCATCATTTGAGAGGATGAAGGGTTCTGTGTAGATCTCCCATAAGGTGGTATTAACTCGGTAGTAGGTGACATTCACTCCGGATTCGTTATCGGTCGCGTTCAACATCACTGTTACATTGTTGACGTACCAGCCGTTCTGTCCATCAGGATCAGGAGGATCAAGAGTGCAGGTGGTCACCGGCGGCGTGGTATCATCTTTTCCCATCACCTCTGCAGTGGACGGTATAGCAGTAATCCCTATCAACAAAAGTATGATTCCGATCGCCAACCAGTTCCTTTTCATCGATTATCCTTCCTACGTATTAGAAAATGAGGCTTTAATAAAAAACCTCCCAACATGACCAGTATAGTGATTTGGAAGTGTCACATCCTGAAATAAGTAAATACCAGGAACAATAGGCGCTGGAATAGAGGAATCGTCCATAATGCCCGCATAATCCCTGTTCCCAGCTTTATCATAAGCGTATGAAGAAATAATAATACTGCCAGAAAATGAAAAAATACGCAATAATATCGCATAGAACTTCACGTATTCGTCTGTTATCTCTAGATTACAAATCAATCCGGTAACCCCAAATAACGGGGGCGGCCAAACAAAAATCCATTCATACCTCGGTCCAGGACCAATAACGGTTTCCTGTAAGACATCGTTCAAGTAGAACTCAACCCTCTCCATACCGCTCATCGCATCTGAACAGTCTGCGATCATGATGATTACGTAATAGTCCCCAACTTTTTCCCAGGTGTACTCCAGCCAAATTACTGGCTTTGTACTGTCGATATCAACAGTCACATTCTTCACTGGTTCGATATTCCCCGCAACATCAATCGAAAAATACTCTAGTAAAATATCATTTCCATCATTAGTTAAGAGGACTGGCTCTGTATAGGTTTCCCATGCTGCTTCATCAATTCGGTATTTTGTGATATTCACTCCGGATTCGTTATCGGTTGCGCTCAACGTCACTGTGACATTGTTGACGTACCAGCCGTTCTGACCATCAGGCTCAGGAGGATTAAGAGTACAGGTGGTCACCGGTGGTGTCGTATCGTCTTTTCCCATTACCTCTGCAGTGGACGGTATACCAGTAATCCCTATCAACACGAGAATGATTCCAACTGCTAGAATTTTCTTTTCGAAATGATTTCTTGTCATTTTCTTTCCTGCCCCTAATTTATCTAATATTGTTCTCCTATAAAAGAATATCCCTAAGAACAGCATGTTCTGGGTCAGAGACAGTCACGAGAACCACCTATCCACCGCAGACAAATACTACTGGGAGATACGATCGTTTTTTATGAACATTCAACCCATATACCAGTGAAAAGACCAAGGATTGCCCGTGGTCCTAGGTACCCGTGATACCATTGGAGTACGTAACTCTCTGCATTTGGTGGTACTCTGACTATTTCAAACGGTTGAAAAATAACATACCATAGATACTTTGCTTTGAAACTGATGATACCGTCTCCGGTGTTATTTACGTCTGTGATGACTCCAGCAAAAAACGTCTCATGTCGGATGGTGATTTCAACTACGGAAGTATGTCCCGCGCTGTCATATATAATCACTTTGATTGTAAAAACGGGTAGCGGGACGTATTGAAATGACCAGCTGTAACCAGGCCCAGCTCCGGTGACAGTCTCCTGCAGCAAATCATTGAAGTAGAACTCGACCTTGCTCATACCACTCATATTATCATAAGATGTTACCGTGATGATGATGTAGTACTGATCTCCGACTTTCTCCCAGGCAATGTTCCAACCTACTGTAGGGGGTGTCTTATCTATTTTAAGAACCACGCTCTTTGGGGTTTCTTCGTTACCAGCGTTATCGATGGAATAATACTCTATTAAAATAGGACATCCATCGTTTGAGAGGATGAAGGGTTCTATGTAGATCTCCCACGAGGTGGTATTAACCCGGTAGTAGGTGACATTGACTCCCGACTCATTATCGGTTGTGCTCAACGTCACTGTTACATTGTTGATGTACCAGCCGTTCTGACCATCAGGATCAGGAGGATTAAGAGTGCATGTTGTAATTGGTGGCGTGGTATCGTCTTTCAACGTCATCATGTTTGCAGTTGATGGGATAACACTTATGCTAATTACGAAAAAAATGATAGAGACAGCCACAGCTTTTCTTCGTATATGATTTCCACCCATTTCTTTCCTACCCCTTTGTACGTTTTTATAAGATTGTTGCCCTTTAAAAATATATCTGAGAAGCAGTGACACGGTTTTGAGAGTAACCGGCTGCTTGGAATTTTTTAGAAACAATAATAACACCATTATCTGTTTATACCCCTTTGCTATGACTGAGTCTGAAACAAGTGTAACACAAAATTGTTGGGATTTCATGGAATGCCCGATGAAGACACGAGAAAAGTGTCTTGCCTATACACTTGGCATGGGAAGAGATTGCTGGTTTATCTGGCACATCAATAAAAACTGTGTCGCCGGCAGAATCGGAGACGGCTGTTTTCACTGCCCGTGGTTCAAGAGGAACAATCCTATGAGATCTACAGAACATCAAGAGACGAAGTATTTACACATCGTGCGATCAATCGATAAATGGTAAGAAGTAAGCGTACAGAACCCCCTTGCAGGAAGATTCACCGCCTCATGATCCCCCGGGGTTGTTCTTTGGCTTCTTTTCTGAGCATTGATGCCGGAAAGGCTCCTCAGAATCAGGGAAGCATTGACACGATTGTACCATTGATTTTTTTGTGCGAAATCAAAATCGGAAAAGATGGCATAACCCTTGTATAAACCATTTTTTTAAGCAGGAGATCAAGGAAAACGTTCTGGTCAGACCCGGTCTTCCTTTTTTTCGAACCGTTCCATCCAGACACGACTCCTTCGTTCTCAATCCGTTATGTTTTTAAGGAGAGAAAAGTTCTGTGTTCGTGATTTAGGGACGGAACGATAGTACAAGGACACCTCACATTATCTGAAAATCAGGAGCAGCGCAGGTCCGTTTTTAAACAACAATGGAGATTGCGATTATGCCAAATGAAAGGAAAGAACAGAAAAATAAAGATGAAATAAAGATATTGGAAACCCTGGAACAATTCGGGAGAGACAATATCGGTGATATCGCCAAAAAAAGTGGTTTTTCTAGACAAAAAGTCCGCAGAATCATCAAAAACCTTGAAGAGAAGAAGATCATATGGGGATACAGTGCCATCTCTGATGAAAAAGCACAACAGTCCAAGCATTTCATCGTGTTGGTGAAAAGAAGTAACGAGCCGTTCGACAAACCTTTCCTGCAAGAAGTCTTCTCTGATAAGATTGATAACCGTCCTGCTGGTTTGGTCAAAATCGAGAACATTTATCTGACTCATGGCGTATCTGATTGGATTTTCACGATGTACGCACCTGATACTGTTTCAGTAAAAAAGTTCTGTCAGCTTGCGTTTCACCGATTTCATAAATACATTAAAGACTATACTATCACAGAGATTCTTTTTCCGATTCGGAAACAAGGATTCAAGAACCCTGAAATTAGAAAATTGGTTGACTTTATCTGAACCTCTTCGGTGAGATACTCCGGTAAGATTCGTAAAATATAAATACATGGTTTGCCATGCTATGTCATGGGAGAGAAGGAAAGGGACGTTTGAACGTTCTTCAGCAACCCCCTATTTTATCTTCCCTTCTCCCTCACTTTCTCGTTTTTTGGTCGCAGAATACGTTCAGATGGGTATCGTCCTTGTTCATTTTTCCCTGCTGTTGACAGTTGTTTCTCTCTTTTTATTTTCTTCAAAGGATATGAACACTGTTCTTCCCATCACGCGATACGGAAGTAGTGTAGGTTGGAGAGCGACCGTTATCGTTCATCGGTCTTTGGTGAACCTGCCGTTCGGGTCTGCTGGCTTACTGCAGGAAAACTACAACGATCCTCCAAGAAATACAGGAAAAAGATTTTCTGGACGTGTTATCCGATGTCTCTTGCTGGTTAGATCCGTCCTGTCATATACGCCCAGCTGACCATGAGGATCACGACGAGGATGACGATGGTGATTAGAACGCTGATCCACCAGGCATCGAACAGGGACGTGCTCGGCGCATAGGGGGTGATGGTGCCGTACGCGGGGTCATAGAGATAATCCCATCGGCCGTCCAGGTTGATATCGATTAATTGTTTGCCGTCATGTTGCCCGAGATTGTTTTTCGTGTTGGTTGTCGGGTTGTACAGGGTGTCGTAGATGTCATCTGCATTGGTGTCCACGAGGTAATACAAGATGCCGTTGAGGGACACCGCGTGGATGTCATCCTGGGTGATGTCCGCAGCGATGGTTTGGTCCATGAGGTCCGGGATGCCATTGCGGTTCTCATCTGCCTCGATCCTGACGGTGAGGAAGTCGATGGCTTGGAGATTGTGGGTATCCATGATGGTCAGGGTCACAGTGTATGTCCCATTGGTTTGATACGTATGGGTCGGTCGGGAGTCATAGGCATAGGTGCCGTCACCGAACGCCCAGGTGTAGTTGACGACCGTGGCGTTGAACCCGTAGCTCTGGGAGCCATCAAACTGGAGGGGTTGATACGTCAGGCCACTGGCAGGTCCTCGTGCGTCTGCGACTGGTGCTTGGTAGTTTGTGGAGGTGGCAAGGACGTTGACGGTGGTGATTGCGGAAGCGGTGAGGTTCTGTTGGTCCCGTACTTCAAGGCGGACGGTGTAGCCTCCTTCTTGGGTGTAGATGTGGGTGGCCATGGCTGAGGTAGTCCAGTTGGTGTCATAGGTCCCATCGTCACTCCAATCCCAGCGGTACCCGGTGACTGCGGTGTCATCGGTGCTGCCTGCGCCGGTGACGGTGACTGGTTTGTTGACGTAGGCGATGTACGGTCCGTCTGCGTCTGCGACTGGTGCTTTATTGGGGGGGTCGTCTCCGCCTCCTCCTCCGGATGGCGGGGGGATTGGGTTGGTGACGGTAAATGTCTGGGATTCCCCGGAGACATAGGTGTAGTTGGTGGAGTTGACGAAGAGTTTTGCGTAAAACGTTCCCGCGACGTGGGTCGTATAAGAGATTCTGTAGAGAATGGTCAGATTTGATGACCCTAATGGCCCGTATCCGTATCCTTCGTCAAAGCTCTGGGAGGTATTGGTCTGCTCATCCCACCCTGAACCCCAGTCAGCGTTGTACGGGAGACTGGAGGTGTTGGTGACATTCATCAGGGAAAACGCACCAGGCGGGCTGTCTGCGAGTTCTATCCCGAAGATAGAGAAGTTCACGTGCGCGACCTTGGTATCATCAGAGCTACGGTAGACCCGGAAGCTGAGGTAGTCGACCGGGATTGCTTCGTTGCTTCGAATAATGAGGGTTGCATTGTTAAAAATGATGACCGTGTTCTTTATCACCGAGGTTTTATTCGGTTTTCCTGGGTCGAGTTTCACGGCTGAAAACGACGGCATAAAGACCAGGATGATTAGAAAAAGTAACAGCAGTGCGATGCTGACCGCTACTCCTTTCTGCAAGGATTCTCTCCTCATTTTTCTTCCACCAAGCATTGGATTACGATATCGAATGGTATTGTGAATTATTAACGTATCTATGCTTCACCGACGTCGTTGATGAATGACGATGCGTGCATAGGTTCCCATCGCGATAGGAAATTGTTCATGGTTTTATAAATATATTGTTTCGCTCTTTTTTTTATCGGATCGTGACCCAGAGATGGTTTTGGAGGGAGGGGCTGGTGTGTCGTTGCGCTGCGATGGTATGGTTGTCGACAGAGGGGCAGGAGGGTTGGAGGTGGGTGGTGAAAAAGAAAAAGGCGAGGGGGGGCTGGTGTCGGTATTGGTGATGGAGATAAGGTCGTCGGAGGTTTTTTGGAGGCTTGAGGGGTTCTTAATGTTGACGGAGGGTGGATTGGTGCAGGGTTCTAGTAGAGGGAGAATTTGTTGATTGTGTTGTCAACCGTCTTGTCTTTTTTTTGGGATGAACAAATACAAAACGACACTTGTTATTTTTTTCTGTTCGAGTATTAATATAGGGAGGAAGTGTTATAAACCGTCAGTTCATTCGAAATAGGGAGAAAACGGAGGATAAAAATGTTTTGGAAAGAAAAACGAATGAGAAAGGCAGCCATACCTCTTTTTTTTGCAGTGATGATGATTGTCAGCACCGGTGCTGTTCCCAGTACCGCAGGGGGAGCCGGTGAGATAAAACAAACCTTTACTGCTGGTGCGTATGAGATCAACGAAGAAAACGGGGTACATCAGATCCAGATGCTCTCCGCAGGGTATCATCTCATGGAGTCACCGGGGGATCCGGCGCTTCCCGAGCGGGTTTTTGAAATCCAGGTCCCTGATACTATTGATTGGTCGACGGTGCAGCTCACGGTGGAGCATTTAGAGACGGTGACGTTGGAGGGGTCCTATGTTATCGCCCCGAATCCGCCGTTTATAATTGGGGAAACAGAATCTGAATCCAGCTTGGAATGGGGGTATGGGAAGAGTATTGTGGAGGGGAAGAACACGTTCGTGTACGAGTGTGATGAGAGGTATCCGGCGGAATCTGTCGTGCTGTCTTCCTATACGGAGCGGCAGCAGCCCGCGGACTGTGGGTGTATCAACGCGAAGTACGCCCTTGTTGCGTACCGGCCGTTTCTCTATAATCCGGTGTCTCAAGAGTTGACGCTCGTTGAGGAGGCGACGATACGGTTGACCTATGAATCCCCCGCGGGGATTACCATGAGGGGGCCCTTGAGAGATTCCTATGATTTTGTGATCATCACCACCAACGATATTGTTTCTCATAGTGAGACGCTTGATAATTTCATCGCTCTGAAAGAGTTCGCTGGCCATGATGTGTTGGTGGTCACCGAGACTGAGTATGGTGGTCTTGCGGGTGCGGAGACCGCGGATAAAATCCGTAACTGGTTGATCGCTAATGATGGTCCGCTGGGGATCGAATACGTCTTGTTGATTGGGGACCCTAATCCGGATGATCTGTCCGATGATTGGGTGAATATCCCTAGTGACCCTCTGGATAGTGTGGGTGATCTGCCTATGAAGATGTCTTGGGTGGGTTACGCGGACTGGAACGCCTGGCAGGATTGGGCGTATCATGGGTATCCGACGGATATGTTCTACGCGGATCTCACGGGGGATTGGGATCTTGATAACGATGGTCTCTTTGGAGAAGATATCGACTTTACGAACCCTGCCAGCCCGTACCCGGGTGAGGCAGCGTTTGATGATGGCACCTATTCTGTGATCTGGGAGGGTCAGTTGGAAATACCCAGTGGCACCACCTATCGGTTCCATACGTTTAGCGATGACGGCGTGCGCTTGGAGATCGATGGGACCACGGTGTTTAGTAATTTCGGGCCGCATGATTGGCCGATCAATGAATTCAGTAATGATGCTGGGAACAGCGGTGATCTGTTACTTTTCGCAGGCATGTATAACATCACCCTTGAATATGATAATCATGGTGGTGATGGGATCATCCGACTCTGGTGGCATACCCCGTTTTTAGCGGAAGGTGACCCGGATTTTGTTAATGAAATCATCCCGGAGACCCGGCTGTATGATGTCACCGGGGGCTCCTCGGGAGGGTTGGATGGGACGTATTACACGGACAGTGCGTTTACGACAGTGGGTCATACCCGAAAAGACCCGACGATTAACTTTATCTGGGCGACCGGGGATGATGGTCCCGGGGGTGTGGATTATGGTGCGGAAAACTATGTGGGGCGAATACCAGTCTATGATGATGATTACGATCAGCTGGATTCTATTTTAAACAAGATTATCACCTATGAGACCGATCAAGGAAATATCAGCTGGCGGGAGTCTTTCCTGGTCGCGGTGGCTCCGCTGTCCGACTCCACCCCTGCGTATCAGTATGGAGAAGCAGTAAAAACTGATATCACGGATCCCGCAGGGTTTGATAGTTATCGGATTTACTGGGATGATTACTCTGCGACTGGAGGCCCAACACCGGATGATTGGCCGACCAGCGAGGTGAAAGTAAAGGCGGAATGGGCGGACGGTTATGGTCTGGTCACCTGGTGGACGCATGGGAGCCCGCAGAGCGCGTCTCATGTGTTTTCCACGGCCTCCATCCTGGATCTGGATGACTCGACACCAGCGTTTGTGTATCAGGCGACCTGTCTGAACGGCTATCCGGAGGATAGTGACAACCTCGGGTATGCGTTACTGAAACATGGGGCGGTGGCCACGATCTGCGCGACACGGGTTTCCACGGGGTCTCGGGGGAACTGGGTCTATGATCCCACGAGTAGCGCGAATCCGAACTGGGGGTACGCATACATCCAGCATCTCATTACGGATGGGTACACCGCTGGTCAGGCGTTGTATGATGCAAAAGATGATGTCACCAGCATCAGCAGGAATCTCATGAACTATAACCTCTACGGGGACCCGACCATTACGTACTTCGATATCATTGAGAATTCTCCTCCCACCGCTGACATCGGCGGGCCCTATCATGTTGATGAGGGGTCATCCGTGACGTTGGATGCCTCCGGCTCATTTGATGTTGACGGGGACGCGTTGACCTACGCATGGGATCTCGATGGGGATGGAGCGTATGATGATGCCGTGGGGGTGACCGCCTCGTATCATGGCGTTGATGACGCGGTGGTGACGCTTGGCCTTCTGGTTTCTGATGGGATTTTCGAGGACACCGATGCTACCAGCCTGACCGTCCACAATGTTGACCCTGAGGTCAGCGCCGTCTGCGGAAGCACTTTGAACGAAAATGAGCAGGCGACCTGTGATATCACCATCCATGATGAAGGCGTGGAAGATACCTTTCGAGTCGAGGTTGATTGGGGCGATGGATCCGCGCTGAGTATTCTGTATCCCGGTGATGCTGGCGATGTTGTCATTCACCCGACTCACACGTATCTTGATGATACTCCAAGTAGTACTCCTTCTGATATCTACACGATCAGTGTTTCCGTTATCGACGATGACGGTGGGGACGATAGCGATAGTGACACGGTGACGGTCAACAATGTCGCGCCCGTGGCGACCGCGGTTGGTGCCAGCATCGATGAGAATGACACTGCCACCATGAGCGGTACCATCATGGACCCTGGGACACAGGATACGTTTTCGGTGGTCATCGACTGGGGGGAAGGAGCCCCACAGACCTACCTCTACCCTGCTGGGGCCACCAGCTACAGTGAGACCCATCAGTACCTCGATGACAACCCGACAGGAACCCCGACGGATGAGTACGCCATCAGCGTCACCGTCACCGATGACGACACCGGTGAGGCGACTGCCACCGCCACGGTTTCCGTCGACAACGTCGACCCGACGATCACTGTTTTTAAACTGGATCAGCCGAACCCACAGTTCATCCTCCCCTTGGTGCATGCATTAACCTTCACGGGTGAGTTTACCGATCAAGGAACGCAGGATACTCATACGATCCTCTGGGATTTCGACGATGGCCAGACCGCTTCGACCTTAAACACGACCCATACCTACACCGCCCCTGGTCTTTACGAAGTCAGTCTTACGGTCGAGGATGATGACACCGGTGTCGACGAGGACTCCCTGGAGGTGAATGTGACCGATGAGTTCGGCGCACTTGCTGATCTTGATGCGTACATTCAAGGTCTTCCTGCCTCGGCGTTCAAAGGTAGCGCCAAACTGCGAAAACAAGCGTTGAAAAACATGATCTCTGCAGTGCATGATATGCTCGTGGACATGGAATACCAGGGGGCTATCACCAGTTTGGTTAACAATATCCGAGCGAAAGCGGATGGCTTCATTGATGGGAAGAGCAGCGATGACTGGATCATCGATTTCGAAGCTCAATATCACATCTGTATGAAAATCGATGATCTCACCGGTTATCTCGGTTATCTTCTGCATCCCCCGTTGTAGCGAAAAAACACCCAGAGACTTCCTCTTGGGAACCACTGAAGTATTCCTGAGGCAAGTTTCCCCTCCTTTTTTCTTTTTTTTTCATGACTAGGGTGGATGCTCTGCAGAGTGAAAACATCAGGGGCATCGGAACAAAAAAAAAAATCGTTCCTCTTTTTTTTATCGGACCGTGACCCAGAGATGGTTTTGGAGGTAGGCGCTGCTGAGTCGTTGTTCGGCGATGGTGTGGTAATCGACGTAGGGGTAGTAGGGTTGGGTGGGGGCGGTGAAGAGGAGGAAGGCGAGTTTGTAGGTGCCGGTGCGGTTGATGCCGAAGACGTAGGTGGTGGTCCATTGCGGGCTCCAGGGTTGTTCGGTGATGACGGGCTGGTGTGGGAGGGTGTTGGTGGCGAGGGTATCCAGGTGCCACATCTGGTGGTAGGTGGTCTGGTTGTTGGTGGTGGTTTGGTTGATGAGCCAGATTTCTATGGTGTAGTTGATGAGGCGGGATTCGTGGTTGGCGACGCCGATGATCACGGCTGCGG
This sequence comes from Thermoplasmatota archaeon, assembly GCA_041650455.1. GTDB lineage: Archaea > Thermoplasmatota > E2 > DHVEG-1 > DHVEG-1 > SM1-50. The sequence goes on from JBAZLE010000061.1 coordinate 10,690, forward strand.
TTTCGTTGAGGGTGAGGTTCCGTGGGTACTCCTCTGCTTTTCCTGATGGTCCGAGGAGGTAGAACTCGGTGAAGGTCTCCCCGGTTTTCGGCATCGCGATCACATAGACGAGAGCAGCGATGACGATGAGGATGGCGATGAGAAGGATGATGGTGAGGGCACGGTCGACTGGTTGTTCTTGTTTGGGGAGGGTGAGTTTCTGGGGGAGGGTGAAGCGTTCCTGTGGG
>JBAZLE010000062.1:0-10628 GCA_041650455.1 Thermoplasmatota archaeon
TCTCATCACCTTAGCGATCCTCTTACTCAAACTATTGCGATGGGGAGTCGTCATTATCGGTGGGGTCTTTCTCCTAGTGGTTCTAGGCATCATCCGTAAGCCGGATAACAACACGAGTGCTGTTTTGTAAACAAAAGAGATACTTTCAATTTCTTCTATTTTCTTGTTAGTTTCTAGGTTATCCTCTGTCGTTCCCTTCGAAGACCATTCCCTGGAGTCACAGAACGTTTTCAGGACAAGGAATGTGATGTTCTGTGGAGCGTCATCCGTGTTTTTACTTTCAGTGACCTATGAGAAAACCTTGAATAGCGGTGAATGTTTCTCGGTTGACTGACCGACGATTAATCCCATCAGTCAATAATGAGCAAATGTATATGTTTGTATATATGACATTTATTTTCAAGGGGGTTTCCAATGAAAAACATCATCATCAAAGGAGCACGAGAACACAACCTGAAAAACATCACCATAACGCTCCCGAGGGACAAACTCATTGTCATCACCGGGATTTCCGGATCAGGTAAATCCACACTCGCATTTGACACCCTCTACGCAGAAGGACAACGACGCTACGTCGAATCCCTCTCCGCCTACGCACGCCAGTTCCTAGGCCTGATGAACAAACCAGACGTTGACAGCATCGAAGGACTCTCCCCGGCCATCTCCATCGAACAAAAAACAACCAGTAAAAACCCCCGCAGTACCGTTGGGACCATCACGGAAATCTACGATTACCTCCGTTTACTCTTCGCCCGCATCGGGACCCCGTACTGTCCGACGCACAACCTGAGAATCGAGTCACAATCTCCACAAAAAATCTCCCAGCGAATCGCTGCAGAGCTGCAAGGAACCATCACCATCCTTGCCCCCTTCATCCGACAGAAAAAAGGGACGTACGAACAACTCTTCAAGGATCTCAACAAGGAAGGATACACCAGAGTCCGGGTCAACAAAACCATCTATCGGACCGATGAGAAAATCACCCTGGAGCGGTACAAGAAACATGATATCGACATACTCATCGACCGCGTTGAAACAACTGACACTACGCGACTGACTGAAGCCTGTGAAGCCGCATTACACAAAGCAGACGGGCTCCTCATCGCCCTCGACGCCTCAGAAAAGGAACACATTTACTCCTCCTCGATGGCCTGCCCCATCTGCGGTTTAGTCTTCGAAGAGCTCCAACCCCGCATGTTCTCCTTCAACAGCCCGTTCGGCGCCTGTGAAACCTGCCATGGACTCGGCATCAAAATGGAGTTCGACCCAGACCTGATTATTCCAAACAAAGACCTCAGCATCGCGGACGGCGCCATCGCCCTATACAGGACCATCCGGGATAGCTGGAGGAACAACTATCTTGGGGCGGTCGCAAAACATTACGGGTTTGACATCTTCACCCCGATAAAACACCTCACCAAACAACAACACGATGCGATCATGTACGGCTCCTCAGAACCCATCCGGTTCAATTTCAGCATGAAAAATGGGGATGCGCACTACGCGCATACCGGCTTCTGGGAAGGATTGATCCCGCAATCCGAGCGCCTCTACAAGCAAACCGAATCTGAGTATCGACGAGAGGACATGGAACGCTTCATGAGAATCAGCCCCTGCCCCGCCTGTCATGGCAAACGATTAAAACACAAAATCCTCTCCGTCAAGATTGCGCAGAAATCCATCATCGACATCACGGATATGTCCGTGAAACAGTCATTGCAGTTCTTTGAAACACTCAAACTCACAAAAAAACAACAAGAAATCGCTCATCTGATCCTCAAAGAAATCATCGCACGCCTAAAATTCTTAGACAACGTCGGGCTGAATTATCTTACCCTTTCTCGAAACGCAGGGACCCTGTCTGGCGGGGAAGCACAACGGATACGACTCGCGACACAGATCGGGTCAAACCTGATGGGCGTTCTCTATATTCTTGATGAGCCCTCTGTTGGGTTACATCAGCGGGACAACAAAAAACTGATCCAGACCCTGCAGCGGTTACGCGATTTGGGAAACACCCTCATCGTAGTCGAACATGACGAAGAGACCATACGACATGCGGACTATGTCGTTGACATGGGGCCTGGCGCAGGGATCCATGGGGGGAAGATCATCGCCCATGGCACACCACGACACATCGAGCGGAACCCCCGCTCCCTCACGGGTCAGTACCTCTCCGGAAAACAAGCGATTCTCATCCCTGAGACCAGGCGACAAACCAACAACTCCATCCACATCAGAGGATGCCGGGAGAACAACCTGAAAAACATCAATGTCGATATCCCTGTCGGGGTCTTCACGGTCATCACTGGGGTTTCCGGGAGTGGGAAATCAACACTGATCTACGAAATCCTGTACAAAGGATTGATGAGAAAACTCCATGAATCACGGGAGTCACCAGGGAAACATGACGAGATAGCGTTTGACTCTGAAATCGATAAAGTCATCGTCATCGACCAAAGCCCGATCGGCAAGACCCCCCGGAGCAACCCTGCGACCTACACGAAGGTCTTTGATGAAATCAGAAGAATTTTCACCCTGACTCCAGAAGCAAAACTCCGCGGGTACCAAGCAGGGCGATTCTCTTTTAACGTGCCTGGTGGACGATGTGAAACCTGCCAGGGTGACGGTCTCATCAAAATCGAGATGAACTTCCTCCCAGACATCTACGTGGAATGTGAAGAATGCAAAGGAAAACGCTATAACAAAGAAACCCTTGAGGTGCAGTATAAAGGGAAATCGATTGCTGATGTCCTTGCGATGAGTGTCGAAGAGGCAACAGACCATTTTGGAAACATCCCCTTCATCCGCAAGAAACTCGACACTCTCTCACGAGTCGGACTTAGTTACATCAAACTTGGTCAAAGCTCCACCACCCTCTCTGGCGGGGAGGCACAGCGGATAAAACTGACCCGGGAGCTTTCAAAGAAAAGCACGGGACGGACGCTTTATCTTTTAGATGAACCAACAACCGGGTTGCATTTCCATGATGTCAAGAAACTCATCGACGTGCTTAACAGCCTGGTGAATATGGGAAACACCGTTGTCGTCATCGAACATAACATGGAAGTCATCAAATGCGCAGACCATATCATCGACCTTGGCCCAGAGGGCGGTGATCTTGGGGGAGAAATCGTCGCAAGCGGAACCCCCGAAGAGGTCGCGACCAACAGACGCAGCTACACTGGACAGATCCTTCGGCCCTTGTTCCGCAAGGAGAAACAATGATCGATCTTCGCTCGTTGCCTGCGAACCCCGGCTGCTATCTCTTTCGAGACGTCCAGAGAACAATCATTTATATCGGGAAAGCAAAAAACCTACGAAAACGTATCAAAAGTTACTTTCAGAAAAAAGAGACCGACCCAAAAACACACAGTCTCCTCAAAGTCATCGACTCTGTGGAATTTTTCATCACCGACACCGAGGTCGAAGCGCTCATTTTAGAAAACACACTGATAAAAAAACATCAACCGAAATATAATATCAACCTGAAGGATGCGAAAACCTATGCGTTTATCCAGCTGACCGACGAGCAGTTTCCCCGGCTCCAAATCGCACGACAAAAACAAGAGACGGGGGCCTATTTCGGCCCATTCATCTCCGCCCTTGAACGCGACCATGTCTTACAATTCCTCAACAGGACGTTCGCCTTGCGGACCTGTAGAAAAATGCCAAAGAAAGCATGCCTACGGTATCATCTGCAGCTCTGTACTGCCCCTTGCATCGGAGCCATCTCACCAGAAAACTACACGAAAAACATTCGAAACGTCCGTCTGATTCTCTCAGGGAAATCCACCGAGCTTCTCAAAAAATTACGACAAGAAATGACAAAAAAATCCCAGGCCTTCGACTATGAGCATGCATTACTTTTACGTAACCAAATCACCGCAATACAACACCTTCAAGAACAACAGAAAATGCAACGCCAGCAGACCTGCAACGAGGATGTGATTCACTACCTTCTCAGGGACGGAACCGTGTATCTGATGCTATTTAACATCTACAAAGGGACGTTATCAACGAAAAACGAGTTTGTCTTTGCCGCCACCCCTGATTTTCTCGAGGAATTCATCGTGCAATATTACTCGGAAAACCCGATTCCTGCTGAGGTAATCGTCCCCGAAAAACTCTCAGAGTCCCTTCCAACCTTTCTCACCAAGAAACGAAGGAAGAAAACACGCATCATCGCCCCAAAGAAAGGAGTAAAAAAACAACTCCTTGACCTTGTGTTAAAGAACATTGAGATCACATTCTTCGGTGACCTCTCAAAAATCGAATCCCTGCAACATGCATTAAACCTCCCTGAACCCCCGCAGGTCATCGAATGTTTTGATATCTCCCATCTCTCTGGAACCTCCATGGTCGGCTCCATGGTCCAATACCGGAATGGGAAACCGGATAAGACCAATTACCGGAGATTCCGCATTCGCACGGTGGAGGGGATTGATGATGTTGCTGCGATCGCAGAGGTCGTCCGACGACGCTATTACCGACTGCAGCAGGAACACGCACCCTTCCCCCAGTTGATCATCATCGATGGAGGCATCGGGCAGCTCAACAGCGCGGTTCAGCAGCTTGAGCGCGTGGGGGTAAACGTCCCAATTATCGCGATCGCGAAGCACTTTGAGGCACTTTACCTGCCTGGGCAGCCTCAGTCGCTTCTTCTTGGGAAAAAAGAAAAAGCATTGTTGTTTATCCGAGAGATCCGTGACGAGGCGCATCGTTTCGCGATTGCGTATAATCGACTGTTACGAAAAAAAGAGTTGAGATCGTGACACCATTTGCTCTCAAAACAGACCTTGTCCCAAAAGGGTCACAACCTGCTGCAATCAAACAGTTAGTCGATGGTATTCAGAACAATTTTTCTGCACAAACCTTGCTTGGTGTAACCGGATCTGGGAAAACTTTTTCCATGGCGCGTATCATCCAACAAATTCAACGACCTGCGATTGTGATCGCTCATAACAAGACGCTGGCTGTGCAGTTGTACAGTGAATTTAAGGAATTTTTCCCGGACAACCGGGTCGAATATTTTGTCTCCTATTATGATTATTATCAACCAGAATCGTACCTACCGCAACGAGACCTCTATATCGAAAAGGACGCGGATATCAACCCGAAACTGGAACAGATGCGACTGGCAGCGACTGCTTCTCTGTCCTCACGACGTGATGTGATTATCGTTGCTTCCGTGTCCTGCATCTATAATGTTGGGAACCCGCTTGATTATCAACGGCTTGGTTTTGAGATCCACACCGGGCAAAAGATTCCTCGAAACGCGCTTCTCCGTCACTTGCTGGATATCCAGTATGAACGGAATGACACAGAACTCCTCCCTGGTCGTTTCCGGGTGAAGGGCGACACCATTGATCTAATCTTAGGCTATTATCCGAACATCTACCGGATTGAGATGTATGGAGACACGATTGAATCCATCAAAGAATTACAAAAAAACACTGGTGAGCCTGTTGATGCCTTGAAATACCTGTTTATTTTCCCAGCGAAACATTTCGTGATCCCCGATAGTAGTCAGAAACGGGCAATCGAGGGCATTAAACAAGAACTGGAGGAACGACTTCCTCATCTTCCGCCTCTCGAGGCTCATCGGTTGAAGCAGCGGACGTTGTACGACCTGGAGATGATCCAGGAGACTGGATTCTGCAAGGGTATTGAGAATTACTCTCGTCATCTCGACGGTCGGAAACCTGGTGAGAAACCCTACTGTCTGCTGGATTATTTCCCCTCTGATTTTGTGATGTTCATCGATGAGAGTCATCGGACGATCCCGCAGATCCATGGGATGTATCATGGGGAGTTCTCCCGGAAACAAACCTTGATTGACTACGGGTTCCGATTGCCTAGCGCGATGGATAATCGACCATTGACGTTTCAGGAATTCGAGCAATATATGCATACGGTGATTTTTGTCTCAGCAACCCCTGGTGATTACGAAGTTCGGAAGTCACAGCAGGTCGTTGAGCAGATCATTCGGCCAACGGGTCTAGTGGACCCTCCGGTCATGGTGCGTAAAATCGAAGGGCAGATTACGGATTTGATCAGGGAGATTCAAACAACGGTCAAGCGAGGGGACCGGGTTTTAGTCAACACGTTGACAAAGAAACTTGCTGAGGAGTTATCTGAGTATCTTGCGGAGAAAGGCATCAAGACGCGGTATCTTCACTCAGAGATCGATACCCTGGAACGATCTGAGATCATCAGAGAGCTTCGGTTGGGGACGTTTGATGTGCTGGTTGGTATCAACCTGCTTCGGGAGGGCATTGATATCCCGGAGGTCGGGTTCATTGGGATCCTTGACGCGGATAAGGAAGGATTCTTGCGTGATGCGCGAAGCTTGATTCAAATCATTGGACGCGCAGCGCGGAATGTGAACTCCAGAGTGGTGTTGTATGCGGATGTCTTGACGGATTCGATTCAGCGGGCTCTTGCGGAGACGAACCGGAGGCGTAACGTGCAGCTGCAATACAATGAGGAACATGGCATCACTCCGACGACCATCATCAAACCGATAAAAGAGAAGGTTGTGGAAATCACCGACACAAAACATATCCCTCGAAAGGAGATCCCAGTGATCCTGGTCAACCTTGAGCTGGAGATGAGAAAAGCAGCGGACGAGCTTGATTTTGAGAAAGCGATCGCGTTGCGTGATCGGATCAAGAAATTACGCCAGTCGATGATGCTGTAATTTTTTTATAGGGTGGTTTTTATTTTTCCTCAAAGAGAAATAAGTCATCAATAGTGGTCTGTAAGGCTTTGGCGATGTCGTGAGCTAATTGTAATGAAGGATTGTAGTTTCCTTTTTCTATGAACAGGATGGTTTCTCGTCGGACTCCTACCTTTTTTGCCAACTCCTCTTGGGTCAGGTCATAGCGTGCCCGGAGTTCTTTGATGCGGGTTTTCATCATTACTTCCCTTTCCAATAGAGGTAGAGATACGATACGACGAATACAAATCCTCCGACAAGGACCACGATTGCTGAAACATCCCCACCGTCAAGTTCATATCCGAATAGAATGTCTATGAGCACTGAGCCAATCACTGCACTCCAGATTGCGGCGATAAACCCGAAATATCCTGCTTTATAGCTAATGAATATCGTCCGTTCATCTTTACCTGGTAATCCTTTGTTTACATTCCTTATTTTGTCCCATATGATGTACATCGCTAAACCAACGAGTATTATGGCTATACCAACGAGTCCGATTTGATTCAATTCGATTTCTCCTGTACCCATTAGATAGAAAAATAGGGTCATTAGCACCATAGCAACAACTATAGTTGCTACAATAATTTCTTTTTTTCCTTTCATTTTTTTTCACCTCAGTGATTTGTTTATTAGCGATAATATTTTATTATTTATTTCTAACATTATGTTATCTATATATAACATATAATATTTCTATTTTTTCCTCCCCCTTTATAAACAACCTTCGAATCAGATCCCTTTTGACTGGTGCAAACACAGTTAAAGAAACACAAGATTCTTGGTCTGGGTGGAAAGTGAACGAGAAAAAAACAATCACTGAACTGCTTCAATCAGAATTCAAAACCCTTCATGCGAAATTCAAAACTGTTTCCATCCGTCATATTGAAGAGTTACACGCAGAACTCACTGCATGGCAGCGCGATGGGTTTATCACGAAAAAATTTTCTGAACAAAACTATAACCTCTTTGTCTTTCATCCTCCTGAAACACTCCCACATGCACGCTCCATTATCGTCATCGGCATTCCACAAAAAATCACTCGCATCGAATTTTTCCGTCATGGTAAACGGTTTGAGACCATCATTCCTCCTACCTATATTTTTTCTGAGGTTCGCGGTGCTTGTACAGAAATCTTATCCCGGGTTTTGGGGGAAAAAGGATATTCTGTCGAACGTGCGATACTACCGATGAAACTACTGTCGGTGAAAAGCGGATTAGGAAAATACGGGAAGAACAACCTGTGTTATGTTGATGGAATGGGAAGTTATACGAGATTGGAGGCGTTTTACACCGATTACGAATCCCCCTCTGACGACTGGGGGGAAAAAGAACTCATGTCCTCATGTACAACCTGTTCGTTATGTCAACAGGCGTGTCCTACTCACTGTATCCCTGAGAGTCGAGTCTTAATCCACGCGGACCAGTGTCTCACCCATTTCAACGAAAACGATGGGGACTTTCCCTCATCGATTCCAGAGCATTCCCATAATGCAATCATTGGATGCATGCACTGCCAGACCGTCTGTCCCCAAAATAAAAAATATTTTAGATATCATCCAGTCATCGTCAGTTTCACAGAAGAAGAAACCACCCATATTTTACAAAAAACACCAAGGAACTCTCTCCCACAAACACTAGCGAAAAAATTAGAAGATCTAAATTTGTATGATGATTACTCACATTTGCACAGAAACCTTACTGTTATAATGAAGCAATAATATAGAATAGTATTCTCTGCATCAATCGGTGTTATTGTAGCGCACCATGATTATTGAAAAGATATCGGAGGACTGGAAAAGCATGTGGAAAGTATGCAACCAGTCTTTCGAAGAAATGCGTGAGAACTGAATTCGTATACATTTGGTTCTTCGGCATTTTTATTTCTAAGACGCCCCAATCGCTTTCAGCGTTATGCACATCCTTTGCTTTGGCTTTAATCGTATAGATGCCCCTTGTTGACCAGGTATGGGCTATCACTATCTGTTCACCGGATACGTTTGGGCCAATCCATCCACTGTTGGTCGAATCCCCCCATTCAATATAATAAGAGACAGCCTCTTCCTCGGGATCGATTGTGATGAAGGTATAGTCATACCGTTGTCCTGCTTTTCCTGATGTCGGTCCAGAGATCGCTGGTGCTTCCGGGGGTTGGTTTGTTCCGTTTCCGGTCGTAAATTCCCATGTCTCTGATTGAGTCGTCGACGTGCCATCATCTGCAATAGCATACCAGCGATAGATGGTGTCATTTTCTAACCCCACCCATGATACGGAAGCCCGCGTCGAACTTGCAACATCTTCATCAATTCCGATCAATTGTTGTGTCTCTGCGTCAAAAAACGATACCTCCATGGTATCCTGATCCAAGTCATAGACAAAGACAGAGAGCACCGGGTTGATCGGGACGTTGATTGCGCCATGCGCGGGGTGGGGATTGCTTGGCTGCACGGGAGGGTGATCCCAGGCAAACATCAGAGGATAATAATCTTTGTTGCCTCCACCACCAGCGATACTGTAGGGGGTATCACCGATTCCATCATGGTTGGCGTCTACCCCCTGGTAATCATCCCAGTAGTTCCCACCACTTGGATACCCATCATCCCAGGAGTTACTACAAGTGTCATAGGCATTATCCTCCTCACTTGTGTAGAACGTATTATGGAAAATCTCGTTATTGCTTGACGATTCCTTTACCTCTATCCCCCGTGAATTACTCTGCAGAACGTTCCCGGAAATCGTATTACTTGTCGATTCAAGAAGATAGATACCCTGAAGATGGTCAATAATCGAATTATCAGAAATCGTCGTAAAAGTTGTTTGCACTGGGTTAATGCCTTCAAACCCATTATGAGCGATGAGATTACCGGAAATCAGACAATGCGATGCATCTAAAAGTCCGATGCCCTCCCAGTTATCCGTGATGATATTTTGTAGGATACTCACATTAGAAGAATTCACGATATAAACTCCGATTCCAGCATTTTGTAAGCTAAATTGTGTCACAGAAACCCCGTTTGCCTGAATCCTGATCACATTACCCGGTCCACCACCATCGATGATGGTCTGCTCCCGTGACTCCCCGATAAGGCTGACCTGTTTCGTGATTAGGACATGCTCAGAGTATGTCCCCTCGTACACAAATATGATGTCCCCAGTACTCGCATTATCCATCGCACCCTGGATCGTCGAATAATTGTTCGGGCCGTTTCCCCCAACATACAATGTTTGCCCTCGAGCGGTCCTTCCAGAATATGGACAAGATTCGTCCCCTACGTATTGTTGAGCGATGGAAGTCCCGGTTGCATACGGGAAAAAACCGATTGAAATGATGAAGACAAGAATGACAAATACTATGCAGAGTGTACGAGGTGCGCATCTTTTCATTTCATGCCCCAAGGAATATTATTGATGTTCGAATATTTATATATTCACCTACTACTTTAAAGAAAAAAAAGAGAAGGAAAGAGCGGTATCGGTATCACTTAAAGAGATCCCATCGCATATCGGATGAAATTGTCGTCTTCCCCGAAGAGAATCGCACCTGCTCTAAATGTATTCTCTGTCGTATTGAGCCGATACAGACCAATAAACCACTCAGACTCTTGACTGCCTGTTGTATTGTACGTCCCATAGAAGAGATGACCCCAGACCCATCCTTGCAGAGCTCCGGACGCATTTCCCTCATAGGCGGTCCAAGTGCCGACAAAGGAAGCAGTCCAATTCCAGGATTCATAAGTCCCATTAATCACTCCCAAGGGGATATATCCGGATTCATTTTTCATTGCATACTCACCATTGAAGGTCCCATTGGTGAGTGCTGGGCGAGCGTTTTGTATGATGTTTATAGGCCTTAGATTAAAGAACGGCAACCCAGTAGTCATCGGCATCGCTACTAATACAATACATA
>JBAZLE010000063.1:0-10572 GCA_041650455.1 Thermoplasmatota archaeon
TGATGGTGCCGTGAAACTCTATGGCGCAGGTACCGCAGCAGCTCCTGGTGCATTGCTGCAATCCACTGATTTTACCATCTCGGGCGCTGGGTTAAAAACCCTGGTGTTGTCGACCCCGGTGCACATCACAGGAACTGAAGATATCTGGGTCTCTATCGAATGGGAGCAGCTTGCTGCTGGCTATCCGTTTGGTATTGATGCAGGTCCGCAAATTGATGCGAAAGGCGGGTTCCTCTACTACAGCGGTGCTTGGTACGAACTCCAAGACCTCGGACTGGATTACAACTGGGTCCTTGAAGCAAAAGTTGAAGGCGCAGCACTTGCTCATGATACCGGTGTCACCAGTATCATTACACCAGCAAGCGGCATCGCCACTGGCGCGGTCGCACCACAAGTGACCGTGAAGAACTTTGGTGCGAACGATGAGACCAATGTGCCGGTTGACATGGCGATCACCCGATATGGAACACCAGTATCCATCTGGGATGATGGGTTTGAAACGTTCACCCCGGGTGGTTATGTGTTACCCGCAGGCTGGACGATTGAAACCACGAACCCAACAGGAACCTGGTATATGTATTCGTCAAGCACAACCTATTCTGCATCAACCTATCCACGGGTTCAGGAAGCCACGAGTGATGGGAACGCTCAGGATGAATCCTTGATCAGTCCCACCATCGACTGTTCGGCGTTAACCACCGTGAATCTCATGTTCACCAAGTACTATTATCACTACACTGGTGATGTCGGTAGTTTCACGGTGTATGGGAGTAACGATAATGGTGCAACCTGGCCGTACACGCTTGCGACGTACACCGCAACCTCAAGCGTCGCGGAGAACATCGACATCAGCACGTGGGCTGCGGGACAAAACGATGTGAAGATAAAATTCCGGTTCCAAAGCGCTGCGGATGCTGGCTTGAACTCGTATCTGTACTTTGATAACTTCTGGGTGGGCCACAACATAGTACCTGCATGGGGTCCTCTTGGGGACAACCCGCCTGCTGGCTGGACGATTTCCAACTCCCCGACAAATCCATCACCATGGACCAATAACTTCTGGCACCGATATACCTCACTATATACGAGCTATGACAGTATGTATTACCCTGCTCGCGTCTATTACACCAGCCCCTACGAAGACGTGAACGTCTCGCTGATTACGCCAAGCATCGACTGCAGTGCGCTTTCCACCGTCAACCTCTATGCAAATGGGTACTTCTACTACTATGCATCGTACCCTGGCCGAGGATATATCGAGGTCAGCACCGATGGTGGCTCCACCTGGACGGATACCGGAGCGTTGACGACTTCAACCAGATATTTCTATGAATATGATGTGTCTGGTATCTACGGGAACAATGTCGACATCACCTCCTGGGCTGCGGGACAGTCCAATGTGAAGATCCGGTTCCGATACGAACACACCGCAGCAGAAACAAGTCGATACTGGTACCTTGGCAACGTCCGTGTCGGGTCTGACAGGAACAATATCATCTTCCGCGACTCGTTCAACGGCGTGCAAGCCTACAGCACCAACTTCAAGATATGGAGTCCGGATGTCTGGACGAACTGGGATTGGAACGTAGTCACTGGGACAAGCACAGGAAACAAATGGATGAACGTCATTAGTGGGACATCCCCAACCTGTACACCTCCGGAAGGAGCCCGCATGGCGGAATACAACGCTTATTCAGCAAGCAGCGGAAACCAAGCCCGGATCTACACAGATGGGATTAACGTCGCTGCAGCCAATGCGCTCAAAGTGAGCTTCCAGATGTTCCATGACAGTGTCACCTATCAAACCACGCCAGATCAAATCGAGGTTCAAGCCTCTGTTGATAATGGAGCAACCTGGACAACGGTGAGTGACCCGTTCTACCGATCCTGCACCTTACAAGGATTACCTTTAGCGGACGGATGGCAAACCTGGATTGTGGACCTTACTGATTACGCGGATGAAACCAATCTGCGCATCGGATTCCTCGCAACCAGCGCCTATGGATACAACATGTTCATCGATGATGTCGAAGTCTTTGACCCCGGTCTTATTACCGATTATTCACAAACCGCCTACTGCGATGTCGCTGCTGGTCAAACCGTGACCGTCACCTTCCCCGCATGGACTCCGTTCGGCTGGCAAAACCCGGCGTATGAAAATTCAGATATCACCTTTGATGTCGCGGCAGAAACAGATCTCACTGGAGATTTGGATCCATCAAATGATGGAGAAGTCGCAGCAGTTACCCTGCACTTCCCGTACTTACATGATCTCCAAGCACTGAGCATCGAATCACCAATCACCAGCGGACCGGCAGAAACCCAAGAGGTCAAAGCGACCATTATGAACATGGGTCAATACCCGGAGAGGAATTTCTTCGTCCCCGTATCAATTGGTGCGAAGATTTACTCGACCGATGGCTACTTCAACAACTTTGAGGCAAACGACGGTGGCTTTGTCCAGAGCGGAAATCAATGGGAGTGGGGAGCACCCACCACAGGACCTGGCGCTGCATACTCAGGGACAAAACTCTGGGCAACGAAACTGGCTGGGAACTACGTCGCTGGACTTGCAACCCTGACCACGGATGCAATCTCCGTACCTATCGGTGGCGATCTGACCTACTGGCACTGGTACGACTTTGAGGCATCCTACGATGGGTACAACGTCAAAATAGCGACCTCACCATACACCACCTGGACGCTCATGACACCGGTCGGTGGCTACACGGGAACCGCGAACAGCGCAAACCCACTCTACCCACAACCAATCTGGTCTGGTCATGTGCAGAAGTTCTGGGAATACGAGACCTTTGACCTGGCAGCCTACGAAGGACAGACCGTGAAATTCCGCTTCGATATGGGTGCAGATAGCTCGGTCTTCTACCCCGGAGTCTACTTCGATGACATGCTTGTCGGTACCTTAACCGTCACCATTGATCCCGAGTACGATGAAAGCGCAGCGGTCGCCAGCTGGCTGTACCCCGGAGAGACCATACAGCTCATCTACCCCGACTGGACTCCTGAGAACCTGGCCATTGGTACGTCAGGTGCCATCGAATACGGTGTGCAACTCAACGTCACCATCCCAGCGGATACCAACGCGGCAAACAATGTCCTCACCGAAGATCTCGTCCTGGACTACTGGCATGATATCGGCATTAAATCCATCGTGTCACCGTCAGCAGCAAAAGGAGGCCGCGACGTCTTATTCCACCAAAGACCCTTCACACCCACAGAATCCTGGACGTTCCGCACAAGCGCAAGCACCTACCTCTGTCAAGACAACTTCTGGGACCTCACCGCACCGATTGGCAACATCGAATTCTACGGGCTCTGCCTGATTTACAGTGCCGGATGGACCCCAGGAAATGCGAACACGTTGCCTTTCGAAGTGAAGTTCTACGAAGCAGGCTCAACACCGGGCGCGGTTGTCGCAACCTTCCCACTCGCAGCAAGCACACCTGTGAACACCGGACAATCCTACAGTGGCTTTACGATGTATAAGTGGACCTATGATCTGCCCACGGCTGTTCCTCTAGCCGCTGGTTGGATGTCAATCCAGTCCACCACCGCACCGGATGGCGCCTGGCTGCTCTGGGCTGGTTCACCCGAAGGTGACCTCCTGATGTATCAACAGGGAGCAACCACACCGCAAATCGCCGGGGACAGTGCATTTAACCTCAGCGGAACCGCATCACCAACCCCACCAGTGCAACTCTATCTCGCACCAGGTGTCCAATCCATCTCCAACATCGTCACCAATCTTGGTGTCTTTGTTGAAACGGGACTCACCTGTTACGCAGAGATCTGGGAATACATCAGCAGCGAAAACGGAACACTCGTCATGAGCGATGAAGTCACGGGCATCACCCTTGACCCAATGGGCGACGAAGAAACACTCACCTTCGATAGCTACGACTTCCAAGACGAGGGAGTGTTCGGGTTGAAATTCAACTTCCCACTCGCAAGCGATGACATCCCAACCAACAACGTCAAGACACTGGGTATCGGGATTGACAATACCGCACCGATCTCCACGCATGCGATCAGCCCGGCAGCACCCAACGGTCAGAACGGCTGGTATATCAGCAACCCCACGATCACCTTGACCGCCACCGATCCTGAAGTCAACGGTGTCGCATCCAAAGTCGACAAGATCGAATACCGTATCGCAGGCGGCTCATGGATGACCTACACCGCACCCTTCCAGATCACGGTCGAAGGCGCAGCAGTCGTCGTGGAATACAGAGCGGTTGACAAGGTCGGCAACATCGAAGACACCAACGCCATGCCTGCCTTGAAGATCGACAAGACCATCCCGACGATCCTGTTGGACTACACGTGGGAAAAGATTGGCACCGGCAAATACGCTATCATCGTGACCGCAACCTGTAACGACGTCTTGGCCGGCATGGGCAAAGTCGAGTTCTACTACAATCAAGAACTGCAGGAGACCGTCACGGGAGCTGGACCAGAATTTGTCTGGACCTATCAATGGGCTCCTCTGCCGAAGGTCACCGTCAAAGCAATCGCGTATGATAACGCTGGATGGACCAACTTCGCAGAGATCTACGACCCCGTGAGCACCTCGGCCCAAAGCCAGACCACCACCCTGCTGACACAACCACTGGTGAAATAGACACACAACACAAAAGGGTGATTTTCACCCTTTTCTCCTATTTTTTTATTTCGTTGTGTCATCAATTTTTTTAGCACCACTTTGATTTTAGAAACGAGAAAACAACCTCACGAGGAGAACACCCAAGACATCTACATTCAACCAAAAATGAATGAAGAGTTAAGGGGAAAGAGCGATCGAGCTTTTTCCTTCGATGAAATAAAGGCAAAAACCACGCCGTTGCACATCAATAAGCTTATGCCATTACATAATGTCATGAAGCACATAAAAACCTATTACATTATGCAGGTAAGTATGTATCCATAAACTATAAAAAAACACAAGGCATGTGTTTGCTCAAAGAACTGGATGGTGTTCGTGGATGGGATATGGTGAATACAAGACTAAGGTAAAACTTGATTATATTCAAGATTTTGAAATGATGTTCGAACGGATGAAGGTCGATCGTCCGAGAGAAGCAGCGACGTATTATACGATCCTGATCATCGATTGTCCGAAGGAGTTTTCTGAGTTTCTGAAAATAGCGGAGGAACTGACGAATATTACGAGGCGACCCTTGGAAACAGGGAGGAATTCCTTGTTGAAGAACGGGTTGATTGCTGAGGTGTTGTTCTCCGCGCATTCCGAGGAGGATTTCGGAAGGGAAAGCTATCTGCCTGTTCATCCGAAGGTCATCTGGGAGGATATCAAGGACGATTTGAGAACCGTGGTCGCACCCGATACCTTAACTGCGATGCAGAATAGGCAGAATGAGTATGCAACCTCCTATAATGAGCATTTCAAGACGTATGGAATAAAAATCAAACGTGATGGGAACGTGACACTTCGGTACAGCGGGAAATGGATCCTGTATAATATCCTGAACAACTGTCTAGAGAAGAAGAATAATCTACGGATGCAAATCGGTGGAGAGCGGTTCTTCGACGAACCCTTTCTTCGCTATTTCAAGAAGTTTTTAGCGTTAAACACCAAAGTCGAGCTTTTGATCGACTCGGAGACCAACATCGATATCGCAAAACAGTTGAAGAACGCATATGGGGATAATTTGGATATCCGGTATTTCTCTGAGAACACCTCCGGGACGATGCGGAATTATGTCTACGGGAAGGAACTGGCGGTGAACGGGATAAAGATCCTTGCGGAGGAAGGCTCAGAGCCCTGCTATGTGGGGACCGCATATGTGAATCTTGAGGATATCGAGCTTCTGAATGGGAAATTTGAAAACCTCTGGAGCCTTGCTAAGAAACTCCCTGAAAAAATCCCTGGGAAAGAAAATTAGGTGTTCCTCTTTTTTTCCTTCTTTTTCTGTTTTTTTTTAAAAAAAGGAGGATATTAAGTATTCTTCTGAAGAGGGCATATCCTGGTTTTGGTGGAGTAAGCCGTCTTTTTCCTTTGTCACATTCTCTGTTTGTGTTCTCCCTGGTAATGTGATCTCTTTTTTTATAACCTATGGGATTCTTCCGTTCTGGTATTCTTCGTCTCACTTGTTTCTAGGAGGAATTGCACTGAAAGGGTGTGGTAAATTTTCACTCTGGTATTTGTCCACCATATCTTTAAATAGAAATATTGTGAAATCGTAACATGCTAATATGTATCAAATAAAGGTGATAGGAGAGAAACCATGCCTAAGATAAACGTCATCTATGAATTGGACCCAAGCTATATGAATGAAGAGAATCCAGAGTATAAAATAAAAGTTCCCAACGACAAAGGAAAAAATGTGAAGGTCTCCGATAAAGTCTTCGATCTCATGCTCGATGAAGGATTACTCCGCAAAACAGACGATGGATACGTCTTTGTCGGAAAATACGAAGACTTATACGGCAAAAAAAAGAAAAAAACTCCCAGTTAAGTGCATTCCCAGCGAAGGAGGGTCTGCGTCCCTTTTCGAGCATCACCTCTTCTTGTGTCCCAGGCCCTCCCTTCTCCAACTCTTCTTTTCCATCGGCAGGAAAATCTTATACCACCCCAGTAAATTCTCTTTCTGGAGCCACGAATGAAAAAACCAGAGCATCGGTTCCATAAACGAACCGACGGAGAGTTAACTGACTTCATCAAGAAATTAGAACTACAAGCAGTAGAGACCGCAGAAGAACGCCTCCCCTTATACCTCACAGTCGGGATTAAAGATGCCGGGCTGATCCTGGACGTCGGATGCGGCTCCGGGTTCGTCACCCGAGACATCGCACGGCTGACAAAAGGCACGGTCGTCGCAATCGACGGATCTGATTCCCTTCTCACGGTCGCACATCGGATTCTCAGTAATTATACCAACGTGACGCTCTGCAGGGGTGACGCCCAGCAGTTATGCTTCCCGGATAACACCTTTGATTTAGTCACCTGTAACCTCCTGCTAATGTGGGCGGATGACCCGCAACTGGTTGTCAACGAAATGGCCCGGGTTACCAAACCAAGCGGGAAGATCCTTGCCTCCCTCGAGCCTGACTACGGAGGGAAGATCCACTGGCCGGAGAACAGCAAAGTCGATCCTTTGTTTGCAGGAGAAGCCATTAGAAAAAAAGGAGGCGACCCGCATATCGGACGCAAACTACGAAAACTCTTCATCACCGCGGGACTTGAGACTATTATCGGCATCGGGAACAACAGGATCTGGTCCTGCGAAGAAGATAAACAATACTATCTTCACTCACGGGATTTCTACATCAAGATCTTGAAGGATGCAAGCATGACGGAAAAAGAAATCGATCATTGGGAATATGAGTTCCTCAAATCCCTGGATGAAGGGGTGCAACTCAACTTCTTCCCCCAGTTCTATGCGATTGGTACAAAACAAAAATCATAAGATGAATTCTAATATCTCTGAGGTGGAAACGATGGCTGCAACAATTGTCAATGGTAAAAAGATAGCACAAGAGATTCGAAGGAACATAACCAAAGACCTCCAACATTTCACGAAGACCTATGGGATAGAACCTCGGATCACCAGCATCCTTGTTGGAAACGACCCTTCTTCAGAGCTGTATCTGAAGTTACGGACGAACGCCTGCAACGAGGTCGGCATCACCTCAGCCACTCTGCAGTTTGAAGAAAAAGTCTCAGAGAGAACCATCCTTCAGACCATACAGCACCTGAATAACGACCCCTTGGTTCATGGGGTTTTCATCCAATACCCGGTCCCCCCGCATCTGTCAGCATCCCTGCTGATGCGAAGCGTGGATCCCAAAAAAGACGTGGAGGGGTTTCACCCGCAGAACCTCGGGAGAACCATGATTGGTGAGGAGGACCTCGTCCCCTGCACGCCGCTCTCTGTTCTCACCATCCTTCAACATGAACAGGTTGCACTCCAAGGCAAAGACGTGGTAATCGTGAACCATAGCAACATTGTTGGAAAACCGCTTGCCGCACTTCTGCTGAATCGTAACGCGACGGTTGCTATCTGCCATGTCTATACACAGAACCTCCTGGACTATACCTCAAAAGCAGATATTCTGATCACAGGAGCAGGGGTGCCCAGGCTCATCACCAAGGACCATGTCAAACAGAAGGCGATTGTGGTGGATGTCGGCATCATACAAACCAAAAACGGAATCTGTGGTGATGTAGACTTTGAGTCAGTACAGCAGAAAGCTGCCGTACTGACACCAGTCCCAGGTGGTGTGGGTCCGGTGACGATTGCTTGTGCATTGTCTAATATGATGAGAACCTATCACAACTGCGTCGAGAAGAAATAACATGATCTATTTACATTGAACGGTTGTATGAATCTCGTTCGTCATTCATCTAGGAACAGTAATCTGGGTTGATATCCAATCTATAGGTTTTTAAAGAAGAAAATGTTATGAAATAATAAGGGGGAGGTAAAAAAATGGTGTTAGGGAGAAGAAGACGAGTCGCACGCAGAAAACAACGAAGAGCAAATCGAAAAGAACGAAGAGAAACTCGGAAAGAGCGAAGAAAAAAACTCTTATAAAAGTATTACAACACCGGTTAAGAAAAACATTCTTTAAAAACCTGAATTCCATATCTTTATCAAGCAAGATCGATTTACGAAACAAAAAAAAAGGATAGGAGGTCTTCAAGGATGAGTAAGAAAGAAATAAAAACAAAAATGAAAAAGATCATAGACAATCCCATTGGAAGCCTTGAAAAAGGTACGAAAAAGAGCTGGGAGTCTGTTAAAGAATTTGGAAAAGAAATCAATGACAAACCGGCAGAACACATTGAAAAAGGCGTGAAAAAAGGCTGGGAGTCGGTCAAAGAATTTGGCAAAGAGGTAAAAGACTCCGTGACAACCAAGACAAAAAAAGAAAGAAAAAAATAACTCAAGCGATATCGCCCAGACCGATATTATTTCAAAGCGTCTCTTACGCATATACAAGACTTGAATCAACGATTCCAAAGACCGTATGAATACTTCTGATTTATAAGATAGATTTTTAAGGAAAGGGGAGTTAACAACTCTTACTTCTTCGGGAGCTCGAAAGGGTTATGGCAAAAAGTACTAAAGATCAGATGGAACAGGATGAAAAAAGAATACTTTCTGAACTGATGAAAAACTCAAGAGAACACATCGAAACGATTGCAAAAAACTGTGGCTTTTCAAGACAAAAAACGTTAAGAATCATCAAGCAGCTTGAAAAAGAACAAAAAATCTGGGGATATTCAATTGTTATCGATAATCAAAAGCAGAAGCTTCAAAAATTTATGTTGTTTATCAAGCGTACACACATTATGCATGATCAAAAAGACATCGACGAAATTGTGAAACATCTGATGAGTCAGATAAAAAAAGATTTAGGAATCACCATGATAAGTTCTTACCATATTTTTGGTGAATACGATTGGGTGATGCTCTTTTCTGCTCCTAGTATCATACATGCGAGAAAATTTACAGAAACCATCATGCAGAAATTTCCCGAGAGACAATCCATCCATATCAGCCAGATACTATTTACAGTAAGGGAGAATTACATTCAAAACCCAAATATAATAAAAATGAAGGAATTCATATAATACTTGGTCACCGGATCTCTGATGTGAATACTTCAGATAATCATTCCGTAATATGAGAAAGGATAACCATGGGAATATCAAAAAAACGCTGCCTGTCATTTATCAGTAACTACATTCTAGCGATACGGATATGTTTTTAAGGAAACACCCGTTTTATTCTCCTCACCGGACGTGAAGAAAATGAAACCAGGATTAATCATCACCGCAACCTGTCTGTTTCTTATTGGATTAGGGATGATAGCAGTACGGATATTTCTGTCTAATACAATCCCTGATTTTGGACTGGGAAAGAATATCGATATCGTCTGTATTTTTATTCCAGCGATCTGTATCATTTTTGGAATCGTGCTCTTTATCCTTGGTATAAAAGCGATGGATTTGCGTATTCAACAGGAGCCGGTGATACAAAAATATGATTCCACCAATGAAGCCTTACAAACGTTGGATGCACGGTTCGCAAAAGGGGAGATAACAAAGGAACAATACAATGAAATGAAAAAAGAACTGAAAAAATAAGTAAAATACATGATTTAATGTTCTCGGGACCACCCTATACCTAGGCTATTGTTCTTCCTTATGAACGAGGGAGTGATTTTTCAGGGCTTAATTGGTAAGGAGATCGACGCTAGAAAGAACGATGAAAAAGAAGAAAAAAGAGAAAAAAAAGAAAGATGATTTTGTTCTCGAGTTACTGGATTTTTACATTCGAGAAGAAAATCTTTGCAGTACTGGTTTTCGTTGCACTTATCCCCTCATCACAGGTGACATCCATTTGGATGGACGGTATCGGCTTCAGAAGCCCCAGACCGATTCCTTTTGGCTTACAGAGGATGCTGACCGTCTGACCAACACCAAGCGTCGCTTGATTTCCTGTGAATTCCTTTGGTATAATGAACAAACCACCCGTGATTCCAATGTTGCAGTCCACGTTGGTCGCTGCTGCTTCACCGACATTG
>JBAZLE010000064.1:0-10486 GCA_041650455.1 Thermoplasmatota archaeon
GTCATGACCGCGGAGATCGCAAAAAAACTTGGTGCTACTCTCCTGGTCGTCACAGGGAAAAAAAACTCTCGGATCACCGCCTTTGCTGACATCGCCATTATCCTTGCTGCGGATTGCACAGAAAAAGAACGGAAACTATTCGCTCCTCTTGGGACCTTGTTCGAAGCAAGCACGTGGATCTTACTTGACGGGATCATCTCAGAGCTGATGAAAAACAAAAAAGAAACCGAGGAATCCATGCGCTCCCGCCATGCGACACTGGAACTGCCATAATAGAACCTCATAGTATTTTAAGGAAATATTTTTGTTTCTTTTACCGTCAACCCATATATTTTTAAAGCAGGTTTTCTCTACAGCTGTTGAACCCTGGTGAATAAATATGACTGTATCTCAGAAACACGTCCGTCAACCTATCGTCAGTGTCCTTGGTCACGTCGATCATGGAAAAACATCACTCCTAGATTTCATTAGAGGATCCACGGTCGCTGCACGAGAGGCGGGTGCTATCACACAGCATATTGGTGCCACGGAAGTTCCTATCGAGGCGATTTATGCAATGTGTGGGTCGCTCTTAGGTGGGAAAAAATTCTCAGTGCCAGGTCTTCTGTTTATCGATACCCCTGGGCATCATGCGTTTACCACGTTGCGGACCCGGGGTGGGTCTCTGGCGGACCTTGCGATTCTTGTGGTAGACATAAATGAAGGATTCCGACCGCAGACGCATGAATCAATCACGATTTTACGTCAATACAAAACACCTTTCATCATCGCAGCAAATAAAATCGATGCGATCAACGGCTGGCAGCGTAGCGATGAGACAGCACAGAGTCGACTGCAAAACCAGCGTCCGATGACAAAAACCATGTTCGAAACGAAATTATATGAGCTCATCGGGACGATTTACGATAAAGGATTCGAATCTGATTTATATTTTAACATTAAGGATTTCCGGAAAAGTATCCCCATCATCCCGGTCTCCGCTAAAACAGGGGAAGGAGTTGCGGAGTTGCTGATGATTCTTGTGGGATTAGCACAACGATTCCTTGAGGAGCAGCTCAGAAGTGAAACCGATGCTGGGAAAGGGACCGTCCTTGAGGTAAAAGAAGATGTCGGATTAGGAACGACGGTTGACGCTATCATCTACAGCGGGGTCTTAAAAAAAGAGGATACGATTGTTTTTGGGACCCGCGATGAACCACTGGTGACGAAAATCAAAGCGTTACTCAAACCAAAGCCGATGGATGAGATACGGGATCCACGAGAGCGATTCGATAGCGTTCGAGAGGTGCATGCTGCCTGTGGGATTAAAATTTCCGCTCCAAACCTGGACCTCGTGGTCCCTGGAGCGCCCTTGCGGGTCGTCCACGGGGATCAAGCAGCCCTCATCGAGGAAATCAAAAATCAATCACAGGTGAATATCGAGCTGGATAAGAAGGGATTGTACATCAAAGCAGACACCATTGGCTCTCTGGAAGCCCTGGTGAAGGAATCACGGGAAAAAGGTATTGACATCCGTAAGGTGGAAATCGGGAACGTCTCCCGACGTGACATCAGTGAAACCGTGGCGGTGAACAACCCTTTGGAACGGGTGATTTTTGCCTTTAACGTAAAAATCCTCCCGGAGGCCAAAGAAGAATTAGCGAAATCCGAGGTGACCATTTTTAATGAAGAGGTCATCTATACGATCATCGAGAACTATGACCTTTGGCTTGCGAAAAAGAAGGAGGAACTTGAAAAGAAACGTCGGGAGGACTATACCCACCCTGGGATGATTAAGTTCCTCCCGGAGTATGTCTTCCGCATGAGCCATCCCGCGGTCTTTGGTGTTCGTGTTCTCGGCGGGCGTATCAAGGTCGACATGCGACTTATCGATCAAGAGGGGAAAAGCATCGGGAACATCAAAGGAATGCAACTTGATAATAAACCAATAACAGAAGCCCTCCAGGGCGCAGAGGTTGCTATCTCGGTGGAAGGCGTGACCATCGGCAGACAAATCAAGGGCGGAGACATCTTTTTTACTGATATCCCTGAGAGTGATGCGAGAAAATTAAAAATGATGGATGTTCTGAACGAGGATGAGAAAGACGTTCTGAACAAGATTATTGATATCAAACGTAAGACAAACAAGTTTTGGGGGATGTAACACTTTCTGAAACAGAGAGAACAAAAGGACGATAGCAGAGAGTCGACCTGTTCAATGAAAACAGACTGTCCTTCTCAGAGAGTTGTGCCTGTTACCCCAGCCATTGCACGATGGTATGGTCCCACATAACGAGGATCAATCCAACAAGACTAGCTAGCGTCAAGGGGATCCAGTAGGTGTAGACGATTTGATCGATCTTCAGTCGTGCGATAGCGACGCGTATTAACGTCACCGAGAATAGGATGATGATGAACACCTTGAATAAGTAAAACAACACATCGATGACCATCGCTGGATAGGTGCCAAGGCTGAGATATGGGGAGAGGTTGTAGGGGAAGAATAACGCGACCACAATCGATGCCATCACCACGGTTTTGACTCCATCCGTAAGATAGTACATCGCCAGGTTTCTCCCTGAGTATTCCACCAGCAGTCCTCCAGCAAGCTCCGTTTCTGCCTCAGGGGAGTCAAACGGGATCTTGGAGAGTTCCGCGGGGGTCACCAGCAACAGAACAACCAGCAGGATGCCAAACCCGATGAACCCAAGCGGTCCGGTCACCTGGTTCCAGACCGGCTGAGACGCAATCGCGGTGAAGGAAAACACCGAGGGTACTCCTTTTTGCAGCAGGTTCCATGCGATGGTGATGATAAGGATCGCTAAGGGAAACTCATACGCAATCATGGTCGCCATCTCTCGTTGAGCCCCCACGATCGCATAGGGGGAGCCTGAGGAGAACCCACCGATGACCAACGCAAGAGAGGGTAGTATCAACAGATACAGCACCACGATGAGGTCACCAGCTGAGGAAAACAACGGGGGAAAACCACCTAGGGGAAGATACACCAAAATAGAGAGTGTCACAATCAATCCGATGAGCGGGATGAGGTTGAACAACCAGGGGATCGCATGATCAGGAACAATGTTTTCCTTCTCAAATAACTTCACCACATCCCGGAAGGGTTGTCTGAGAGGAGGACCAATGCGGCCTTGCATATGTGCGGAGATCTTCCGGTCAATCCCTTTATAGAAGAGACCGAAGAGGATTCCGAACGCGGCGATGAGAAGGGTGCCGACAACGATTCGTATAAAAAGCTCTGAGAAGGTGAGAACATCCATTCAGATCACCCCGATGACCAAGAAGAGAACCGCAAGAACAATAAGAAACCAGAGGAGATAATCGCTTGTGTTCCCGGTATGCATTTTCCGTAGGACCGAATACAGGGATCTCATGCTGGTGGTAAATCCCCAGTACAGGTTACTTGCCTTGACATGCATCTCCTCTGGTGCTGCTTCTTTGTTACCAGAGAGAAATGCTTTTGTTTGTTCCGTTTCTTTTTTATACTGGCTTTTCCCGAACCCTCGAATCCCATAGAAAAGCAGGAAGGCGATGAAGAAGACGAGCATCCAAACAAGTGGATTCCAAAAACCACTCCCGCTCTCAAGCGTAAACATGGTTAGATCCCTCCGACGACGGTCGTGATATATTGCGCATGGTTCAACAGAGCGTCTGCCGCTGGTTTTACCAGGGTGTCAAGGAAAAGGTTTGGGAACAACCCGATGATGATAGCCAGGGCAGCAAAACACCCCATAGCTAGCAACATGCTTCTGGGTGCTTCTTTGACGTCCTTCAGGTCGGGGAGCTGAGGCCCGAGAAACGCTGCATATAACACTTTAATGAAGATCGCAAGCAGCAGAATACTGCATAAGAGAGCGATGATGGAAAGGATGGGGTTGAGCTGATAGACGGACTCATAGATAAGGAACTTCGAGGTGAACCCGTTGAGCGGGGGCATGCCTGCGACCGCAAGCAAACCAATGAAGAAAAAGATGGTGGTGAATTTCATGTTCCGAGCAAGACCCCCGATATCATCAAGGGAGCGTTTTTTTGTAACATAGTAAATGGCACCAGCGACAAGGAATAACAACCCGATGTCTAAGGCGTCATTCAACACATGGAAGATGCCCCCCTGGAGGGCGACGGTGGCGTAGGGGGTTCCGAGTGCAGCGATGCCTGTTCCCACGGCAAGGAACATGTAGCCGACTTCAGCGACCGCGGTATACCCGATCAACCGCATGAAATCAGATTGTATAAGGGCCATGATCACCCCGATAAGAATGGAAACAATCGCAAGTGCGATAAGCACCCATCCAACGATCGTGTTCAGAGGGAGGTCAAAACGAATAGAGGTCGTTAAGACGTTTCCATAGAGGGTGAAAACAACCCGAAGGATCCCATAGAAGCTTGCTAAGGTAGCACTCATGATGATCAAGGTGACCGAGGGCGGCGCTCTCCCGTACGCATCAGGAAGCCACATATGCATCGGTGCAAGCCCTGCCTTCATACCCAGGACGACAAGGAACAAGACAAGCACGATTTTATCTAAAAAACTGTATTGAAGTGCGTTTGCGAGTGTTGCAATGTTTAATGCGTTATACTGAGCGTAGAGGATCCCGACAGCAAAAAGAACAAAGAGGGCACCCACCGAGCTGATGACAATATATTTAAACGCTGCTTCCAACGCTTCGCCTTCATCGATCCAAAACGCGATGAGTGCACAGGAGGTGATACAGGAGATTTCGAGAAACACAAAGAAGTTAAAGACATCTCCGGTCAATTCCATCCCAAGCGCACTGGTCAGTAAGAGCAAGAACAGAGTATAATACTTGTCTAATCCATCCTGGTGATTCATAAACGACCAGGAATAGATGACCGCGATGAACGCAAGCAGGATCGTAATAATCGCCATGAAAATACTGATGCTGTCAACCTCAAAGAGGATGCGGACGAGGGGAAGGGCGATATCCTGCGCACCGAAAATATAGACCCGTGGACCGTTGGCAAGAACATCCGTAGCAAGTACCCCGATGACACACCCGGTCAGACCAATCATGCTCACCGCGAAGATATTCCGGAGTTTCCCATGGATGCGACTGACCAGCGGCATGAGAAACGCAGAGAGTAACGGGATTGCGATAATCAAAGCAGGGGAATGGAACAGGAGAGCATCAAGAAACGTCATTCTTTTAACCTCCTGATTTTCTGCACGTCGAGGGTCCCGTACTTTCGGTAGATGTGCATAACCAACGACAGCATCAACGCGAGGACTGCGACACCAATGACGATACTTGTTAGGGTCAAGGCTTGAGGAACCGGGAGAACCATTTGCTCTGGATAGGTTGTTCCAGGGGGAAGGCTGGTATAGATAGGAGCGACCCCGCCCTCACGATATCCTAAGGTGATTAAAAAGAGGTTCACCCCGCTTTCAATGATGGTGATTCCGATCACCATTTTAATGAGATTCCGTCGGAAGATCGCTGCGTATAATCCAATGAAAATCATACAGATCACTGCGACGTACGGGATGTACTCGATCATTGGCTCCACTCCTTGGTACTGCTGGCATATGCCATGACAACGACAATGACGAACAGCCCAGCGATCACCTTGACGCCCACCGCAAAATTCATCAGGGGAAGAACCCCGCCGGTGTTCAAATCAGCAAGCGTCGAACCGGTTTCAGGGACGGTTCCAAAGAGAAGATGAGACCCGGCAAGGAAATTGCCGAAAAACACCATGCTGAACACAATCCCGAGAAGGGCGACGGTGATAAACCCAATCGCACCTATGCTTTCGAAGGTCGCAAGTCGTTTTTCTTTGATTCGAGAAAACACCCACCGGGACCCATACGCGACAAGAAGTAAAGCGCATCCTGAGGCAACAATCGCGCCTCCTTGGAAACCACCACCGGGTGTGAGATGCCCATGGGCGATGACATACAACCCAAAAATCACGGTGAATGGGAAGAGGATGTTCGCGATGGTTTTTACGATCTTTGTCATTTCTGTCATTCTTTTATCCTCCGGAAGATCATCATTACACCAGCTACCGCAGAAAACAGGATCGTTGCTTCTCCGAGAGTATCAAACCCTCGGTAATCAAAAACAACAGAGGTGACTCCGTTGTTTGTCCCTGTCTCGTTTTGGGTGTTCACGATGATGTGATTGTCCATCTGAACATTCCCGGGGGCTCCCCAGGGGTGAAGGAGAAAGATACTGAAGAAGAAGAAAACGGCAACAATGGTAAAGGCAAGAACCGCGGCTATCGTCCGTTTGTCCATGTTATTCGTCCTCCGTTCGTTTGGTGCCTTTGATGGCGATGATGATAATCGCGGTCGAGAGACATGCTCCGACTCCTGCTTGTGCGATCGCGACGTCAGGAGCTTGGAGGAGATAGAATTCCAAGGAAAGCAGCAGGCTCATCGCGGCTAATGCGATTGCAGCTGCTAAGAGGTCCCGTAAAAGAACTGCGATCAATGATGCAACGACTGTGAGGATCAACACCAGGGTGTTTGCAAGAAGGAATTCTACTGCCATTCTAGTCGCCCCCCTTCTGTTTCTCGAGTGTTTCTTTCATTGGTTTGGAAGCTAGCTCATCGATGACCGCGTGAGCGGGATGCACACCGCTGCGATGGGCAGCTCTCGCTATCGCATGGGCACCAACCGGGTTGGTTAACAGAATAGCAATCAATGCAAGCACGGAATGAAGAGCTAAAACAGATCCGTTGGTATCCTGTTCCCACCACATTTTTAGACCGATGAGCACGACCGATCCTATGAGAAAGATTGAACCGAAGGTCGTGCATTTTGTTCCTGCGTGCAGTCTGGTATAGACATCAGGGAAACGGAGAAGTCCGATGCCAGCTAGCACGTTAAAGAAGATACCGATGCCGATGAGTATATAGATAATGAGGTCAAAAATCATCTAGAACTCCCCTCCTTGGAGATATTTGGCGATAAACAAGGTCGATATGAACGATAGTAGGGCGTACACGATAGCGACATCAATATAGATGACTTCCCGAAACGCTGCACCAAACGCGACCATCCCGACAATGACGATCGTGTTAATGGTGTCAACACCAACCGCTCGGTCGGGTGCAGTCGGTCCTCGTAACACCCGAATAAGGGCAAGAATTACACATAAGGAAAGAGCGACCACAACAATCAAATAGGTGGTGTTCAGGTCGATCATTCTGCGATCCTCCGGACCCATTTCGGGAACTTCCCGCAGATATAGGAACAGTCGACGGGTGTGGTTTCCAAGGCTTTTGAATCGACGTTAATCCAGTGGACATAAAGGTCGTTAGTATCTTCGTCCACATCGACACTGAGGGTGCCGGGGGTGAGGGTGATGGAGTTTGCCAGCAGGGTTATCCCAAGGTCGGTTTTAAGCCCGGGTGAGATTTTCACAATCCCTGGATTGATCTTCCCGGTGATCACTCGGTAGGCGACATCAAGGTTTGCTTTGGCGAGTGCAAGGAAGAATGGCCCGATGAGATATCCTAGAAAGAGGACCCAGCGAACAGGGTTTAACATTCGATAGCTGTCTTTGATAAAGATAGTCCGGGCGATAAATCCGACGATGAGTGAAAGCAGGAGTCCAAAGGCGAGTTCGATAACGCTCCATAATCCGAGAACCTCTGTTCCACTCCCCGTGGTGAGGAGAAGGTAGAGTATCAGGCACATGATGGTCGTAACGATAAATGCTTTCATAGGAATCCCCATAATGAGTCTATTCAGTGGCTACGGTAACTGTACGGTTGTTAAAAACTTTCGGTTTTAGTTCATCTACATGCGAGACAGGTTCCTCCTTAAAAAAGAAAATCCGATAGTTATTCTCTATTATATTAAAGATAAAGGAGTTACCCATGGGTATTACTCTCAAGGGAGTGCTTTCAAACCTAGAACAACGACTTCCAACGGCAGCTCTTGGACTAAAAATCCCTAAGGCTGTGTGAGCGACCTGCTCTGCCTCTGAATCGTCATAATGTCAATCAATCATTCTGTTCATTTAAATGAAGCCCTGAGTAACGAAGGTGTGATTAAGGTGGTGACCAACGTGAGTAGGACGGTTGTGGCAAGAATCTCCTGACCGAGTTCTCCGGTCAATATTTCTTGAGAAATCGCTGCACCAACAATAATTAATGCCATTTCAAGGCGCGGGATCATGCCGATTCCAGTTTGTAAGGCTGTCCTGTTTGTCATCCCGGCAAGTTTCCCACCAATACCACACCCAATCACCTTCCCTATGATGCTGACAAAAATAATGATGAGTGTGAACCCAATGACCTGAAGGGTGGTGAACACGGTTGGATCGACGTTCGCACCCACCCAAACAAAGAACAACGGAATGAATAACCCGTAACTGATTGCTTTGATATCATCAATGACCTTTTTGGATTTCATAGCATGACCAATGACGATGCCAGCGACAAAAGCTCCAGTGATCCCCGCGATGCCTGATTGATAAGCAAAAAAAGAATAGAGTAAAAAAATAGCTAATGAAAGACTTAACAAGGCTTTCGGGAGCTGTATTTTTTCACCAAGATTGAAAATCTTATCGATAATTCGCATCCCGATGAAGAGGAAGACACCAAAGAAAACAAGTATCTTTAGACTGAGAAACCCTACATCCAACGGGGTCGCCACGCCGAGAACCGAGACAAATAAAATGATCGCAATCACATCATCAAGGACTGCTGCCCCCAGAATCGTCAGACCTGCCTCGGTGTTTAACTTATGCATATCCATCAACACCCGAACCGGTACACCGACGGAGGTGGCAACAAGAATGAGTCCCACGACCAGCCCGATATGCCAGGAGTAACCAAAGAGATAACAGACGAGCATGCCAAGGAGCAAGGGAACAAGTACCCCTCCGATGGCAACGAATGTAGAAGGCTTTTTTACCTTGTTCAAATCCGAGAAATTAATTTCTAACCCGGACAGGAACATTAAAAAAAGGATTCCTAACTCTGCAAGGAAACTAAACACTTCAGAGGTGTATGAGAGTTGGGGGAGCTGTAGAGAGTAGGAAAACAAGGAAACTGTCTTTCCTGCAAGAAGACCAAATCCAAAGCCTCCTAAAAGAAGACCTGCGAATATTTCCCCGATCACAGGTGGTTGTTTTATTCGGTCAAAAAGGTACCCGAAGAGACGGGCAAAAACGAGTGCTAAGGCCACCGAAAGAACGATTTCGAAAATCTGGATTTCATCTGCCGTAAAACTCAACCTTCTTCTTTAAGGGAATGATATTGGGTCGCTTTATAATATTTCTGAATCAATCGATGCAGCGTGATTTCTCCGATGAGTTTTTTGTTTTTCACGACAGGGAGTCGACGAAGCTGAAATCGTTTCATTCTTTTCAAAACGGCAATAACTTTTTCATCGGGTTCACAGGTGATGACTTTTTTTGACATGAGATCTTCAGCGGTTTTCACCGTGCCATGTTGAAGGGAGCGAATGTCTGGCACACCAAATACGTAGGGGGAAAAACTTTTTGGTGAAAGCGTGGCAAGCATGTCATGTTCGGTTATCACTCCGACGAGTTCATGTTGTTTTTTCGTATTAATCACCCAGACATGGTGTCTTGCTGAGAGGATATTGAGGATATTGATGATCTCCTCATTTTGTTCTGCAATAGGGATATCCCAGAGATGGTCGTTCATGAGTTGTTTCACGCTGAGGTCATAAAAATCAGTGATTAAACGATTTTTCATAAGAAGGAGAAATAGTTATACAATATTTAACCTCTATGAATGGGAAAGCATCTCTAGGTCTTCCTGAAAAATTTCATAACAATTAAATACACAAATCTTGTTGCCCGCGGTGGAGGAGTACATTTATGGACGCTATTTCGATAATAATCATCATAGGCGGGATTATCGCCTTGTTATACGCAGGGTATCTTGTTTTTAAAATACGCAGGGAAAGCTCCGGATCCGAAAAGATGCAGGAAATCAGTAATGCGATTCGAGAGGGAGCGATAGCGTTTTTAAACAGTGAAAATAAAGTGTTAGTCGTTTTTGTGGCTGCGATCACCGTTATTCTTCTTGCGGTGTCGTTTATCCCGGAGAGCGGTATGTTCTGGGGGACTGCTCTTGCGTTTGTTATCGGTGCTGGTCTGTCGATGTTTTCTGGTAATATTGGGATGCGGATTGCAACAATGGCTAATGCCAAGACTGCACAGGGGGCGAAAACAAGTATCAACAAAGGGTTATCGATTGCGTTCTCAAGTGGGGCGGTGATGGGGCTCTGTGTTGTTGGTCTTGGTGTGCTTGGTGTGTTTGGGATGTTTCTTCTTTTCTCTGAAGTCTTTGGTTTTGCGGTTGATGTAACGACCAATATGTTGTTTGGTTTTGGGTTTGGTGCATCATCGGTCGCGTTGTTTGCGAGAGTCGGTGGTGGGATTTATACAAAATCTGCTGATGTCGGTGCAGACTTGGTCGGGAAGGTTGAAGAAAACATCCCCGAGGACGATCCACGAAATCCTGCGGTCGTTG
>JBAZLE010000065.1:0-10478 GCA_041650455.1 Thermoplasmatota archaeon
TGATGCCTATCGAATGATCAAGGAACTCGAGTAGGAGTACACTGTAGCACACGGGTCGTGGGTACCCATTCCCCATTTTGTAACGCGCAATACCCCTTAGTATATTCCTCGATAATCTTCAGTAAACCACGCCGGAATTGCATAGGGTATAAACCAGGGTCGCAAGTTGCTGCATGAACATGGATCTTCTCTACATGATCCACACACTGTACCGTTGGCAGAGAGCCGATACGCTTGAGTAAGAAAAACGATTGGTCTTTCTCATCTTTATCAAGTTTCAGCGACGAGGCTCCAACGCTTGTATAGAAATTTTGGATGTCTTTCCGTTGATATTTCATAAGGGTAGGATCATGATCGTTTGCTAAAAGATACAACAACACACCAAGACACTTTGAACACGTCCCACAGGGGTAGACAATACCGTTTTTGATATGACAGGAATGACAAGATCGTTGCAGCTTCGCAAGAGCAGGATAGCGACGGATCAGAATGTTTTGGCCGACAAGACCAGAGATGTTCCGCAAGGCAGACCATTGATAGAGACCAGGGATTCGTCGTTGATACCATTGATTCATCCGCATATCATAATCCTGATGCTGGTCATAGACCCCAAAATAATGCTGAATGCCCTTATACTGAATCTCATAGCGCAGGTCATCAAA
Source organism: Thermoplasmatota archaeon (assembly GCA_041650455.1). Classification (GTDB taxonomy): domain Archaea; phylum Thermoplasmatota; class E2; order DHVEG-1; family DHVEG-1; genus SM1-50. The sequence goes on from JBAZLE010000065.1 coordinate 663, forward strand.
TTCACTGCCCAATAATATATTGCCTATTCGCTCTTCAACAAATATGGGTAGTACGCTGAAGACATAGAATGGAAAGATACAGAGTCGGAGTGGATAGGTATCATGCCAAATTTTCCGATGATCCGGTCGTATGAACTGCAGATGGTCCAGCATGAAGCCATAGAACCGGTCGACATTCGTCCATACTCGCCGCGTGTGCGGTTCTCTTTTTTTATGATAGGTATATGCGGTCAGCGCGGTTTTCCAATGACCCCCGCTTTCATTAATATAGATAGGATAGACTGCTGAGCCAAGTTCCTTGAGCAACCCATACGTAAGCAGGCTGTCTTTTCCCCCGCTTGACAGAATCCCTGACTTCAAAGTATCCATTTCTGTATCAATCGGTATATCACTGCTGATGTGGGCGGGGTGTATGATTGCTCGTGGGTTTCCATCAGTCGGTGTAATTTTTTCAGGGTCGGGGAAAAACTCTGGTAGGATGTACGGGTTGGTTCCTTGTGCAATCTTGTTGACAAAGATATCGCGACTAAAGAAGACGTTGAGATCATTGAGGAGTGAAAAATCCGCGTTGCTAATCGGGAAATGCGCTGTGATTTTTTTTGAGAAGAGACCGTAGTTGAGTAATGGCATGAAGAACGCGAGGCGAATCAATGGGAGATGAATTTCTTGCAGTTCGTGTTCATACTTATTCATGAGGGTGAAGCGACTTTCTGTTCTATTGGAATCGGTGACGATGATTTCTGTTCGCGCGGTTTTTTTTTCAATGATCGGATCGGAAAGGGAAATTGAGGAAAGACATACAAGATTAGCGTTTGCCATGAAACTGCGCCTCCATCGCATCGACGAGCGTGTCAACTCCCTCAGTGAGTGGTTCTGAGACCGGGACTTTGAACATTTTTTGATATTTGCTTTTTGCAGAAGCGATCTCTGATGCGGTCATTTTCTCATGATTTAAACCAATGCCGATGAGTTTTTGTTCGGTAAGCATCTCAGCGATGTTTACCACGCGTTTTGGGTCAGGCATGGGATAGTTGGGGAATCCGTCAAGGTGCGGACGTTTTGGAGCATCAACCAAGATGAACCCATGGACTTGGCCTGCTGCTAAAATCTCAAAGCCACCTGGAAAGAATGGATGCACGAGGCTTCCTTGTCCTTCGATGATCATGAACTCAGGGTGGAGATCGTTCCATGAGTTTAGGATCGCTCCTTCTATTCCTCCCGAGACGAAATCGTTAATCATCGCGTCTAAGACCACACCATGTGGCCATCCTTGTAACCAACCAGTTTGTCCGGTGAAGATGAGGTCTGCTGTTCGTCCGCGTTTTTGTAGTTCTTCGACAAGGAGGACGGCGAGGGTTCGTTTTCCGATGGCGGAATCGGTGCCGATGAGGGCGATGCGTGTTGAGGAAACCTGTGCTATTTCACCGGTGTAGAATCTCCTCTGGTCTCGGAAGATTTTTCGCACGTCTGTAATAGTGCAGTGATGGGTTGTGGCTTGTTTCATGAAGCGTGGATCGTCGGAGAGAAATTGATGGAGACCGGAGATGACATGCAAGCCTTTTGATAATGCCCAGTCCACTGCTCTGTCATATCCCTTTGGAAGTACCCCACCTTCGGAGACAGCACCGATAATGAACGTGTCTGGGTGGGTGGTGGTAAACGCATCATCAAGGTTGTTTAATAACGGGATTCCTTTCTTTGTTCCATCTAAAAATTCTGCAGCGTCTCCGATTGGTAGTGTGGAGTCAACCACGCAGACGATATCGAATTTTTTACTGAACCGTACAAGCCCATGAGCCGTTTTTCCATCTGCACAGCTGTACAAGCGGTCCGCATAGACCATCGCACGCATCTTCGTCATAAAGAGATCAATCCCTGGTTCAACCTTTATCTAAATTTTCGTCCGGTGAGAACAATCACATAATCACTGTTGAGGACTCGATGTTCCTTAAACTTGATGAGTGCTTCAATCGGGCTTGCTGATGCGGGAAGAACGTGCAGACCTTCCAAGTCTCGTAGCAAGGTATGGTATTTGAGCATGCAGGTATCTGATGCATAATCAGCCCAACCGTTGGTCGCATAAATCGCATGTAATGCATCATCACCATCGTAGGAATGGTATGCGATGAGTGGCTCGTTGATGGTGCTTTCTTTGATTTCCTCCGGCTGGAGATCCTGGGTTTTCGATGCACCGGTTTTAAAGCTTTTAATGATGGGGTTTCCCCCGGGTGTTGAGGCACCGACCAAGTAAGGCAGATGATCGATGATATTGTGGTCGAGCAGGTTTTTGAATCCTTGATAAATCCCAACGAGTGTCGTCCCATTCCCCACGGGAGCAGCGACTGCGGTGGGGGTACGACCAAGTTGGCGATAGATTTCGTAGGCAATAGACATGTACCCGCGCCATCCTTCGTTCCCATTTCCCGGGTTTGCATCGTAGAGATGTTCTATCCGTGATAATCGTCTGCTTTCTTCGACTGCGTCTTCGTATTTCCCATCAATTGGAAGTATCTCCGCGTTCATACTTTGGAGTTCTTCTTTTCGTTTGGGCGCGACATAGTACTGCTCAGGGATGAGTATCTTTGCTTTGAGCCCAGCAAGATTTGCGAAATACGCAAGTGACACACCGTAGTTCCCACAGGTTCCCACGGTGATCGTATCGTATCCTTGTAGGATTGCTTTCTTCACATGATACTGAGAAATTCTGTCTTTCTGTGTTCCGGTGGGATTCCCACCTTCGAATTTTAAGAAGATGTTTCCAAAACCTAGCGCACGCTCAAGATTCCTGGCTCGAGAAAAAAGAGTATCTCCAACGCCATTGAGAGGTGGGGGCTCATCTTCAGTTTGAAGGCCCGTCAAATCCATGCGGTTCTCCCTTTCATTATAAAAGATTCACTACCGACACTATATTGAAGAACATGTATTAAAATTTATTGTAACAAGAGCTGCTTTCGCATGAATTTTTTTTAGTAAAAAAAAAATGATGCGAAAATCTCAATAAAAAAAAATGATTTATTTTGTACAGATTTGTAGGGATTAGAGAATGAAAAAAATTAGACAAGAAAAAAATAAATCAATGTAGGGAAAACATATTATAAAGAAAAGACTTTATAAACAATAATCCTATTGCAATATGATACTCTTCACTGAAACAGTGAGAGGGATGGCATACTATGTCAATGTATTGCTCTGTTTGCGGAGATGAACTCGAACCTGAGGAAGAAATGGAAGGTATTTGCGAAAGCTGCAAGCTAGCTGCAAGTGGTCAGGTGAATACCGACGAAATGGAGCCGTAAGTTTTTGAAAGAAGCAGAAAGAAAAATAAGAGAAGAGAGAACCATGGTGGAAATAAAATGAAAAAGGAGGAAAAGAGATGGCTATAGGTTTTGTTCTCATTAATGTCTCCCCTGCGCATGAACATGACGTCTATAACAAACTTTCGAAAATACCGCAGATTGTCGAGCTACACCCCTTGTTTGGGGAGTACGATCTGATTGCAAAAATTGATGCGAATGACTTCGAGGAACTCGGCACCATCATTGTGAATAAAATACGATCAATCACTGGCGTACTGGACACCAAAACATTAACAGGGTTGGCGTTCTAATAAATATAAGCACTTTCGCTTTTTTGCTCTACCCTGTATTAAAAAACACACACGCGTATTTTTTAGTTATAGAGACAGTATGGGAATCGCGTTTCGTACATTATATTATATAATATGTAATATATAGAAGAGAAAGATGATGCGCCATACTTTAAATCAACCCATAGAAACATTCATAATCGATACAACGGTTGTATTGCGCCCATGAAACGACAGATTCGAATCCTCGGAATTGATGATGCGCCATTTACCTTTCATGAAAAATATACGACAGTCATCGGGGTGGTGATGCGCGGGGGTGAATACCTTGAGGGCGTCTTACGTACCCAAGTCACCATTGATGGAACAGAGGCGACAACAATCTGTAAACAGATGATCCAAAACTCGAGACATCGACGACAACTCAAAGCGGTGATGATAGACGGAGCCTGCCTTGGTGGGTTTAATGTTGTGGACATTAACGAACTTTCTGACTCAACGCACCTCCCAGTCATTACGGTCACCCGGGACAAACCGGATAAGAAAAAAATAAAAAGCGCGTTACAAAAAAATTTCAAGGACTGGAAAGAGCGATGGATGCTCCTGCAGAAAGGAACAATCCATATGATTGCCACCGCACATAACCCGATGTACATCAAATGCACAGGGGCATCTGTAGAAGAGGCAAAAGAAATAATAAATATCTCCACCATACGTGGTGTCGTACCTGAGCCAATCCGAATAGCACATCTGATAGCATCCGGTATCACCAGGGGCGAATCCTATGGTAAAGCATAAGGCAGTGGTGAAAAAAGAAAAATGCCTCGCATGCGGTGGGTGTATCTCTGTCTGCCCACAAGATGCGATCCTCATGATTTCCAGTAAAGCAGTCGTGAATGCTATCCTCTGTAATAGTTGCTCTATTTGTGTGAACACCTGCCCGATCGGGGCGATCACCTGGGAGGGATGAGACAATGCAGTACGATGCGGTGGTCGTCGGAAGCGGACCTGCAGGAAGTATAACGGCGCGGTTCGCAGCTCAAGCAGGTGCAAAGGTCCTCATCATCGAACGACGAGCGGAGGTTGGTGTTCCGGTTCTCTGTGGCGAAGGAATCAGTCAGAAGGTTGACACCTTCAAGGTTCTTGAGGGAAAACGCTGGATTGCGACAAAGATGCAGGGGGCACGTATTTTTTCACCTAATGGGACGACGATTACGTTAGCCGCGGAATACGCGGGAGATGAAACGGGGTACGTCGTATATCGAGATATCTTTGATCAGGAGTTGGTACGAGGTGCGGTGAAAAAAGGCGCAAATCTTATGCTGAATACCAATGCAGTCGGTCTCCTGAAAAAAAATGGGAAAATAACAGGAATAACAGCGCAACAGTTCGACGAAACATTGGAAATCGAAGCAGATGTCGTCGTGGGTGCAGATGGGGTCGAATCACGAGTTGGGAGATGGGCAGGGATCAAAACCACCCTGAAACCCTATGACCTAGAAACCTGCGTTCAATACACCTTAACGAATATTGACTGGGACAGCCCCTATTGTGATTTCTTCTTAGGAAAAAAGGTGGCGCCCGGCGGGTATGTCTGGGTATTCCCGAAAGGCAAAGATGTCGCAAATGTCGGCATTGGTGTCCTAGCAAGTCTTAGTGAAGCAGGAAAAGCAAAACAGTACCTTGATACATTCATTGCTACACACCCTGAGTTAAAAAAAGGACAACCGGTACGAATCATCACGGGAGCTGACCCGGTCGCTGAACCAATCCAATCGGTCACGGATAACCTTCTCTTAGTCGGAGACGCAGCGCGCCAGGTTGACCCCATTACGGGTGGCGGTTTGATGCATTCGATCGAAGCAGGAAAATACGCAGGAGAGACCATTGGAAAAGCAGTGGAGAAACAACGATTCGATACAGAGATACTCTCTGAGTATGAGACACGCTGGAAGAACTCATTTGGGAAAAAACTGCATCGGAACTACGTGGCAAAAGAAATCATGCTTGATATGGAAGACAAAACATTAGACCTGCTTGCTGATTCCTTAAAGGATTATAAATTTGAGGAGTTCAGCACCCTGAGTATTATTAAAGCTTTGGTGACAAAACATCCATCATTATTGGTAAAGCTGACACCATTAATGAAATTAGCGAGGACGTAACCGTGACCATGAATTGGGGGGTGGTGTGCAACCCCGGCGTAAAACGAACCGTGACGTTAGCAAAAGATGTCGCTGAATTTTTACAGGCCCATGGGAACGTACTGGTCGAGAAGTCAATCGCATCGGAAATCCAACAAAAAGGAGCATCATTCTCAGAAATCAACAAAAACGCAGATATCGTCGTGACCATCGGTGGAGATGGGACCATTCTCATGGCGTTAAGTGAGATAGAAAAACCAGTGTTCGCGATAAATTCAGGAGGGATCGGGTTTCTCTGTGAAGTAGAATCAAAGTATGCGTTTGAGGGATTAAAACAAATCATCGCTGGAAGATATAATGTCGAAGAACGGGCGAAATTAAAAATCACTCTGAATGGGAAGCGTCTGCCTGACGCGACCAATGAGGTGACAATTCAAACCGCACGAATCGCCAAGATACTCTATCTGAAACTGTTTGTGGATGATGAGCTCATTGAATCGATGGGGGCAGATGGTGTCATTATCGCGACACCGACCGGCTCGACGAGTTATTCGTTAAGCGTCGGTGGTCCCATCATGGATCCCACCGTGAACGCGATGATTATCGCCCCGCTCGCCGCGTTTAAACTCTCTGCCAGACCCTGGATTGTCCCCCTGGACCGAACAGTCGGGGTGCACTTGCTCCCAAAAAGCAAGGAGACGAACCTGGTGATTGACGGACGGTTCCAAACACCAATCACCCAAGAAGATACGATTCGGGTGACAGGATCAGAGAAGAAGGCGCGATTCATCCGATTCGGTGAAAGCTTCTATCAGATGGTGCGTTTAAAACTCATGAGATAAGATATGAGACGTTTCCGACGAAACACAACACAACCAATAACATATCCTTGGAAAATAACGAGAAAATGTCTGGATTTGGTTATCGAAAGTTCCAAGTCAAATTATCCGCAGGAGTTCGGTGCACTTCTGCGGGTCGATCGGGTCGAGAAACACACGATTATCGAGGTGGTGCTTCTCCCAGGCACAATCTCCGGTGACTCCCATGCGATTTTTCACCTGCATATGCTTCCGATAGACTATAGTATCGTAGGTACTGTGCATTCTCATCCGTCCTCTGTAGTACGCCCTTCTGATGCGGATTTGGATTTATTTAGCCATTTTGGAAAAATCCATATCATCGTGGGCGTCTCACCTTTCGGAGAGGCGTCATGGAACGCGTATGATTACACTGGCCATTCGGTGATTATCGATCTTATCTAAAAAAAGATTTTTATAGCCTCGGATGACTACCATTCCTGAGCAAGATGGCAAACGTCCCTTTGAACGTCGATGTGTTAGTGATAGCAGCCTTCGCGCCTATCCTGGGTGTAATCGTGTTCTGGTTTTTGCAGCTGTTCATGATTGAAATTCAAAAACGGATGTTATCAAGATTACGACATCGTCATGAGGCGTTCTGTCGATTTACGAATTATATCGGTATCTTGTTTCAAGCGATGTGTCAAGCTCTCGGGTATACGGTCACGAGAAGTGGGATTGCTTCCTTTAAGGTGACCGTGAGTGATGAACAGGTCGAACCAAAGAAAGAAAAAGAAGGCGTGTTTGATTGGATATCTCGTTCGTTTCTTCTCTTCGGTCCCTTTTTTCTTCCCGCAGGACTTGTCCTCCTGATGAGTTTTTTCATCATCGGGGAAGGTTTTGTATACTTCACCCCGGTTCACTACACCTTCGTAGAATCATTGACTGGGTTTTGGCTCAGTTTTTCCACATTGGCAAGTGAATATATCAATTTCTTAGTCAACATAGACTTGTTACATCCTTTGCATGTTGGATTCCTGTTTGTGTTGTTGTTTTTTGGATTGGGGATACGACCCAGTTATATTGGGGAGAAGCGAAAAGAGAAAATCGACATGTTCCATGATTTGAGACAGATTAAAGATCATCTGATAGAAAAACCATGGTACCTTGTTGTGATTATTCTCATTTTGTACGTGTTCTATATTGTGTCTTTGTTCATCAACCCTGTAATTTATATCGGACTGTTTACTATTTTTGGATGGTTATCGCTGACGGCAATCATCGCGATATTCCTTACCTTCCCCCTCCTCCTTCTCTTATATGCCACCGATGAAATTCGACCACGTTGGAACATCATGCCGTTTCTAACCGTGATACTCTCCTATGTTCTTGCCCGTGTGGTCTTTTTCTACTATCCAATACAACAAGTCGAAGGGGTATCTCTTCTCATTATGCTGATATCTACCTTTCTTATCACGATGATATTGATAAAATATAAGAGAACCAATAGATTTAAGCCTACGCCAAAGATGAAGCATCTGAGGGATACGGATGGTAAAAAAAGAACTATTAAAAAATGAGCAAATGGAACGGATTCTTTCACCGCATCCATTATCGTTCATGAAATTACAAATACTCTGTATTTTTGTTATCGTATGGGGGTTCGTGGTTTTTTGGTTAACGGATTTTTCAGAATATTCAAGTACGTTTGCTGGAAATCCCTGGTACCCGTTGATTCTGTGGGGTCTTGTCTTGTTGCTGGCTGGTGTTATTGCTTCGCTGGTGGCGATACAATGGACCATTTTTTTCCTATATCTTTTTGTGTTTGTGAGTGCAGTTGGATTAATCCTCTGGCAGCATTGGGAAAATGACATTCCCCTGTTCATCTTCATTTATTCTATTGCTGTGTCGATTGTTGGTTTTTTACTCGTCGAACTCTATCGTCGATCGCATAAATATATCATCACGAATCTTCGTGTTATTTTCAAGGGTGGGATCTTCACAAAACGGGAACGGACGATCCGGTATGATAAAATCGCGGATATTGACGCGAAACAAGGTATCCTTGGTCAGATCTTTGGGTTTGGAACGATTATCCCTGTCAGCCAATCAGGTTTTGGGTTGGGAAGCGACAAAACTCTGGCTGCGGGGGGAATCGAAATGGGGACGTCGAAAGCACGGTTCTTTGGGTTTGCTGGTGGTGGAAAGGAAGTGCAAACGCCAATTGCACGAAGTTATTATGAACTACATGGAGTGTATCCCTATAAGGATGTGAAACAGCTTGTGGAGGATATGGTGCAGTCGCATGTGCCGACCCAGTATCAGAAGGAACAAATAGAGTTTCAGAAGCAACAGGTTGATATTCAGACGCAGATGCGTGATCTTCTCCATCAACAGGTTCGGGAGAAGCCTCGGAGAAAAGCAGTGAGACAACCCATTGAAGCAGAAGTAGAAGAAGAGGACGTTGAGGAAGAGGAAGTAGAAGAAAAAGTAACTGGAAAGAAAACCGTCATGACTGACGAAGGGTTTCTCCCTGAACAGGTTGATATCCAGCAGCAGATGAAAGTGTTGTTGAAAAAACAAAAAACCGCTCGTGTCAATCCCCCGGAGGAAGAGGAAGTCGAAGAAGAGGAGTTTGAGGAAGAAACGGAGGATGGCAAAGAAAAATTAGGAGGGTAACCGGGGGATATCTTTATAAAATAATATGATATTTATGAAAAATTAATGGTACCGAAAAGAGTTTTTTTCACGAAAGGCGTCGGGAGGCATAAACACGAGCTACAATCCTTTGAGCTTGCATTGCGAGACGCGGATATCGAACAGTGTAACCTTGTGTATGTCTCAAGTATTATCCCACCGTATTGCTCGATCATGACAAAAGATAAAGGGCAAAAGGAGCTTCATGCGGGTGAAATCACCTACGTGGTGATGTCGAGAAATTCGACAAATGAGCCGAACCGGCTGATCGGTGCAGCAGTCGGGGTCGCTGTTCCAAAGGATCGATCACATTACGGGTATATCTCCGAGCATCATGCTTTTGGGACGACTGGGAAGAAACTGGAGGATTACACAGAGGATCTCGCGGCAACCATGCTAGCGACCACGCTGGGGTTAGAGTTCGATCCAGATAAGGCGTGGGATAAACGAAAACAGGAGTATAAGATGAGTGGTCAGATTGTCCGGACTCAAAGTGTTGCGCAAACCGCTGAGGGAGATAAAAACGGGTTGTGGACCACGGTTCTTGCTGCTGCGGTGTTTATAGAAAACGACGGGTAAACGCGTTAGGTTT